>JBBUCK010000067.1:0-1515 GCA_038057845.1 Patescibacteria group bacterium | reverse complement strand
ATCCCTTCCTGCTCATACGCCCCCTCGGGCGCGAGCGAGAGGCGCGCGATGGCCATGATGAGCGCGACGATGCCGTCGATCTTTTCGCGGCTCTTGCCCTTGTCGGGCTTGATGTTGCCGGCCGGGTCCGTCACCGCCATCACGTTGTCCGCCATCCAGCGCAATACAGGATTGCCTCCATGCGCGATCTTGCGCGAGAGCAGCAGCCGGTGGAGCTCCTTCATCGGCGGCGACATGCTGGCGTAGCCCTGGCCGAACTGCACCAGGACGTCGGATCCCAGGCCCTCGGCTAGGTCCGTCATGATCTTCTGCGCGCCCCAGCGGTCGAACGCCAGCTCGCGGATGGGCGTCTTATCGCGGCAGGCAAACACGTCCCGCAGGATGACCGCAAAATCAATGACGTTCCCTTCGGTCGCCGTGATCCAGCCGTCGCGCACCCAAGCGTCGTAGGGCACGCCGTCGCGGAGCACGCGGGCGCGGATGTTGTCGCGCGGGATCCAGAACTTCGCCAGTACCTTGATCGGCTCGTCGATGGACAGCGGCGGGAACACCCGCAGATAGGCCGCCAGATCGTTGACGGTCGCCAGGTCGAGGCCGCCAAAGCATTCGCGGCCTGCCAGCGCCTCCTCGTCCACGGGAAAGTTGCACTTGTCCCACAGCCCCCAAGGGAGCCAGCGCGACTCGGCCGACGTCCAGATGTTCAGGTGCAGGCGCTTGAAGTTGTTCTGCGCGGCGGGGTCCGCCTGGGCCTTGCGGCATTCCTCCGTCAGAAAGTCCAGCTTGACCGACACGCCCAGGTTCGGGTTCGCCTGCGCCCAGGTCGCCGGACTCGTCCAGTCGGCCTTCTCGTCGGCGGCGTAGATCACGGCGAGGTAGGCGTCGTCCGGCTTCACGCCGCGCAACACCTGATCGGCGTACTCATGCTCCTTCCAGCAGATGCTCGTGCGGTCGAACCCGGCCGTCGTGAAGAAGAACTTGACGGGCTGGCGGCGCGCGGCCACGGCGCCCGTGAGCGCGTCGTAGAGTTCCCTAGTCCGCTGGGCGTGCAGCTCGTCGAACAGGATCGCATGCGCGTTGATGCCGTGCTTGGTCGAAACGTCCGACGAGAGCACGGACCAGGTGGCGTGCCACTTCGGCACATAGAGCGAGCGGCGGAAGCGCACAGAGCGCCGGTGCAGCGCGGGAGATTCGTCGCGCATCTGCGCGCCGATCTCGAAGATGATGCCGGCCTGGAGGCGGTCCGCCGCCACGGAGAAGATCTTGGCCCCGGGCTCCTGGTCGCAGAACTCCAGGTACAGCGCCAGGCCGGCGGCCAGCGTGGACTTGCCGTTCTTCTTGGGCACCTCGACGTAGCACACGCGGTAGCGCCGCGTGCCGTTCGCGCGCTTCCAGCCGAAGAACGGGCGGACGATCTGGTCGCGCTCCCAGGGCCCCAGCACGAACGGCTGGCCGGCGAGCTCGCCCTCGACGTGCTTGATGTGCCGGGTAAAAAAGTCGCATACGCGATCGGCCGCG
>JBBUCK010000066.1:0-9596 GCA_038057845.1 Patescibacteria group bacterium | reverse complement strand
CGCCGATGTCATCGCACATTCCGAGGTGGTCGAGGGGCTGGAATGCGTGGATAGCCTAGCGCTCGAGATCACCGCCATCGGAGGGACGGCGACGGCCATCAGCGCGTGGCTCGTGGCCCGCCGGTAGTATATGGCGCTCAGCACGACGACGGCCACGGCGATCATCGACCAGATGATCACAGTGATCGAGGCGCTCACCCCCTCGAGTTCCGAGGTGAGCCCCAAGACCAACGCGCCATTTCGGCGCGCCCCGCGTCGCGCGCCCTTGACCACATGGGCCAAAGGCGGGAGCGCGGTGCTGCGCCGCTTCGACATCGTTCCCACTGGGCCGCGGGTCGATCCCGGGGTCATGGATCCGGCGGCGACCCTGCTCGAGCGAGAGCTTGCAGTCTCCGTGGCCTATCCCGACCTGCCCGCCCTATACGGAACGAACGAGCACGACGATATGCACACGCTGGCCGAGGCCGACGCGGTGAAGTTGCGCGATGCGATCGTATCGCCTGGCAACCACGTGGCGGGCCAGCTCGCCGCCTACGTTACCCAGTCATCACTCGACGCAGCCACGGACGATGTGTGGTTGCTCCGGCTGACCGTGCTGGTGCAGTACTACCAGGCGCAGACCATCACGTAAGGAGCACGCCATGGGCGTCTTTTCCACCCGCGAGGTCTCATACGCAACGGAGTCGAGCTTTGCGGAAAGTGCGGGCTCGGAGTCCGGACTTAGCTTTTCCAAGCGGCTCCCCGCGCTCGACGTCCGGCCCGACTTCGGGCAGGAGCGCGGCGACGACGGATCGCTCCAGGTACGCGCCAATCACTCGCGGCCGGGCTACCTGGGCCCCCGCAGCGGATCCTTTGAGCTCGACGTGTATTGGTGCGGCCACAACGGCGCATGCACCGGCGCGCTGACCGAGACCTGGCTACAGGATTTGCTGGCTGACGGTTTCGGCGGCGGCGACGTGACCCAGGTCGGAGGCACCGTGACTGCGGGTGCGTCCGCGACCAGCATCCCGTTTTCGGGCGCCACGCTCGTCCGGGGCGGCCTCGTGCGTATCGGAGCCAAGGGCGACGCGCGCGCTGACGGGCAGTTTGTCGTGCTCGGCACCCCGGTGACGTCTCCCGCCACCCTCCTGACCGCCGCCCCCGGCGTCCCGAACAACGCCGATGTGATCTATGCGGCGCAGATCGCCTATCCGTCAGAAACGCTCGGGAGCACCAAGCGATTCCTGATCGCGTCGCCGACGGCGGACGCTCAGTACATCGCAGTGGGATGCCAACTCGAGAGCGCGACATTGCGGCTCGCGATCGGCGAGTTGCCGCGCTGGACGCTCAAGTATCAGGTGGCGCGTTGGGTACGGCAGACCAAGACCGTGCCCGTGGTGTCCACTCTCGAGGATTCCAAGTGCGCCATCTGGGCGAGCGGGTCGGTGTTCTATCAGACGGTGGCCACGGCCACGCGGGCGACCGAGGCGGTGAACGAGATCGAGCTCGGGATCGACATGGGTCTAGCTGCCCAGGACGGGCTTGCGACGGGAGCCACCGACATGACGGTGGTCGGCTATCAGCGCCTTCCGGTCAAGGCCACGCTCACGCTGTCCAAGGCGTTCGCGACCGATTGGGATACGCTGTTCAGCTCCGATGGTAGCGACTCGACGTACAAGCACCTTTTGATCACAGGCAGCACCACCGACGGGAAGGCGACGGCGATCTACGCGCCGCGAGCCTACATCGCAGGACAGCGCCCGGGCGCCGTGGACTATCGCGGCATCGTGAACACCAAGGTGTCGTTTCGCTGCGCAGAGGGCCCCGACGAGACCAACGAGCTCACGCGCTCGTGCATCCGTTTCGCGTCCGCTTAGGGAGGACACGTGATCCGAAAGCCGCTGACTGCGACCGTGACGTGCGTGTGGTCGGGCGATCCGGGGCTGGACAAGGATCGCCCCGGCTTCGCCGACGCCTGGCAGGACCACGAGAGCACGGGTAGCGTGGAGCGTTTGCCGGTCAAGGAGGGGGCGACTCTGGCCCGATTCACGATCGCCCCCCTGTCGATGCGGGCGGTGGCGTTCATCGGTCAATGCCCGGAGGATCGGCGATTGTGGGAAACCGTAACCCACGGGCTGCGCGCGATCGCCGATCTAGATGTGGAAGGGCTCGGGCCGGTGGAACTCGAGGTGGTGGATACCCCGCGCGGCCCTCGTGTGACAGATGCCAGTCTCGAGCGGGCCGCTTGGTTTTCCCTCCTTGGCGAGCTGAGCCGGCGCATCTGGGAGATCACGCGCATCGACCCTTGACCCGGGCAGGACTCCTCAATTACCCGTGGGTCCTGCCCCCAGATGGGCCGCGCAAGTTTGATTGCACGCTGTGCCGCGCGCATTCCTCCGACGCCGAGCGCACGGAGATGCACTGCGGCTATCTGCCGCGCGCCAACTGGCGCGGAGCGCCCGAGTTCGGGTTGCCGCACCCCACCGAGGGCTATTGCCCCGGCTGGCTTGTCAGCCAGCCAGCCGTGCTCGACGGATACCGAGCATGGAAGGCGCGCGACGACAAGTGCCTTGAGCTGTATTTCCCGGGACTGGAAGCCAACGTGTTAGAGGCCGCCGATCTCGCCGTGCGCGCGGTGACCGCGTACCGCAACGAAGAGATCCGCAAGCTCAAGGAGCGGTGATGCCGCGGCTCGATCTGCGCCAGGCGTTCAGGGTTCATACCCGGGGCGAGAGCTTCGAGGCCGAGTTTCAGACACTCTCGCCGCTCGTGCTCCGGTTTGAGATGGATAAAATCGTCGAGGCTATGGCCGAGCCGCTCACGCGCGGGGTGAGGGACAACCTGCTCGCGGGCAAGGGGCCCGACGGGCAGGGTATGCCGCGTCGCGAGAGCGACGGACAACCGCGCGGGGTGCGCACCGGGTTGCTCGCTCGTTCGATCGCCGCGCGTTCCTCGCCGACCGGGCTCCAGTTGTACGCAGCCGGCGAGCGCGGACAGGACGGCGCCGTGATGCGCACGTTCTACGGCAAGTTTAAGATCCAGGCTCGCGAGGTGACGAGGCTCGTTCGCAAGCGCGGCAAGCTCTCGGGCGTCACCACCATGCGCACCGCCGGCACGCCGGTCACCAATCGCCCCTCGTTATTCTGGAAACAACCCTTTGCGAAGGATGCGGTGAAGCGCGCGATCCGCGTCATCGTCGAGAACTTCCACAAGTACCGCCAAGCCGCGTGATGCGATGGCCGAAGATACCGACGTCATCCTAAATATCCGGGCGAAGACCGAGGACGCCGAGGCGAAGATCAAGCGCCTCGAGGCGCAGCTCAAGTCATCGGCCGGCTCCGCGCTGACCGAGGCCCAGGGGCGCGTCCAGAAGCTCGAGCAGGAGATCAAGCGTTCGGCCGCGGCGTCACAGAGCGCTTTCGGACAGGTGGGGCTGGCGCTCAACACAATGTCGTCCGCGATGAGCGCCGTGATGGGACCGATCGGGCAGGTGACGGCTGCGTACCAGATGCTCAAGCGGTATGTGCCCACGATGGAGGACTTTGGTCCGCTGAAAGAGGCGCTCGCGAAGCAGCGCGAACAGTTCGCGACGATTACGAAGCAGGTCGCGC
This sequence comes from Patescibacteria group bacterium, assembly GCA_038057845.1. Lineage (GTDB taxonomy): Bacteria > Patescibacteriota > Minisyncoccia > Phycocordibacterales > JAGLPS01 > JBBUCK01. The sequence goes on along the minus strand of JBBUCK010000066.1, from coordinate 6,006 downwards.
ACCTGGCGGAAATCGAGATCCAGAAGCTGAGCGACGCGCTGAACACCCGTTTGCGCGAGGCGCTGATCGACCTGGACCCGGAGCTTGCCCAACTGGCCGCGCGGTTCTCTAAGATCCAGGGTTTGATGTACCTCGTTGGGCAGGGAGCCGAGCAGATCACGCCCAGCATTCGCAATATGTTCGGGGATACGACCCGGTTCCCGATGTTCCCGGGCGGCATGTTCAGCGGGACGGCGCCGTGGCGCGACTTCGAGGGCTCGCGGCGCGGGCACTGGAACGCATCGAAGGCGAAGGGCGCGGACGGCGGGGGATCGGAGCGCGCTGGCGTGTTTGACGAGCTGACAGATCTGAAGCTCGGGACAAGGGCGCTCGAACGTTATCGGCTCGCCGTGTTTCAGGTTGGTGACGCGCTGGATCAGATGCGCACCCGGTGGAAAGAGACAGCAGGTGCGCAGTGGGCCGCGATCGCGAGCCGCAGGAGGGATGCCGGGGCGGCCGGGACGATCGATCCCCTGCTCGGCGCAGGCGTAAATATGCCCGGGGTGGTGGCCGGTGGCCGTAGCCCCGGCGGGCGCGCCCTCGATGAACAGGACGCGGCCGAGCGGGCCGCCCTCCAGCAACAGCAGATCAGCGCGGGTCTCGAAGTGGCCGGGCAAGCCGCCGTAGTTGCGGCCGACGTGGCCATGGCCGCAGAGGGGAAGTCGGCGGCGGCTCGCGCCAAGATCGCCGCCACGCTCGCGAAGATACAGGCGGCCATCGAGGTGGCTCGGTCGGTGCAGTCGTTCGCGGTCGGCGACTGGCGTGGCGGCGCAATGCACGCGCTGGCCGCGGTCAAGTTCGGGCTCGCGGCGTCGGTGGCCGGCCAGTCCGCCGCGGGTGGCGGTGGTGGCGGCGGCGGTGGCGGCGGGGGTGGCGGCGGCGGGGGTGGCGGCTACCTGTCGGGCTCCCGGCAGGAATCGAGCGCGCCGATCGTCATCAACATCAACGGCGTGATCGGCGGCGATAAGACTGAGCTGGCTAACTACCTGGCAGGGGAGATCGAGCGTACCCAGCGCAGCGGTCGCCGCCGGCCGGGCTCTGCGGCGAGCTTCTGACGCATGACGACGACCTCCACGCTCCTCCGCACAGCCGATGATTTGCACATCTGCTGGGCATTCGTCGTGGAGGGCGCACCGATCTGTGCCACGACCTGGCCATCGTCCAACGACATGACCACCGTGGCGTGGGCGGGCACCGATCAGCAGGGCTTGCTCTGGTACACGACGCTGGACATCATCGGGCGCGTCGAGCAGCGGATCCAGCTCTTCGATCCCAAGGTCGAGTGGGACTCTCTCGACTTCCGGATCGTGGACACTACGAGCGACACGCTGGTCGGGACCGTCTGCCGGGAATCGCACTCCACGGCAAACAAGACGTGGTTGACCGCCGACCTCACCAACTCGGCGACATCCGCGAGCGTGCAGAGCACGGCGGGCTTCGGCTCCACGGGGACGCTTTACATCGGGAACGAGTCCATCCCCTACACGGGCAAGACAGCGACGACGTTCACCGGACTCACGCGCGGGTACATGTCGCTGTTCGCGACGAACGGCGGCGCCCGCTTCTCCGACCAGCACTATCTCTCTACTGACGGAGCGGCGTTTGCGCCAGAGGTGTGGGATCAACCGCGCACTTGGTACAACCGTCGGTGCGCACTCTATCTGCACTATATCGACCCCGACACCGGCAAGCCCTGCACCAAGGCTAACGCTCAACTGGTCTGGGTCGGTCGGCTCAAGGGCGCTCCCAAGGACAACGGCGACGGTAGCGTCACGTTCACCGCGTGGTCCATCCGCGAACAGCTCAACCGCACGCTCATGGACGAGCAATTCACCGCCGACCTCACGTCTGGGCATTACGTCCTCGCGACGCGCACGAAGATGCGACTCCGTAGCACCAAGTCAGTCTCGTCGCCTGTTTCCTTCGCGGAAAAGCATCCGGCGGCCGTGCAACTCTTCTCCGCATCCGCTTATCACTCCTACGATGAGTATCTGACAGAGATCGACGAGGCGATATCCGCGGCGATCACGGCAGGGGACATTCACGGGGCGTCCGGCGGTGCGGCCATGATGCCTGTCGGACCCGACGGTAGCTATCTGGCGTCGATCGGCTTTAGCGTAACGTCGGCCACTGACACCTATACGTTTCAGGTGGGGCTCGATCCCCTCGTGTGGGAGTTGCTCGGATGGCCGTTCCATCATGCGGCGTCAAGCGATGGCCTCGTGTATCGCTCGATGGAGCGCATCTCTTCGCCTGCGACGCGCTACCGGCTCGAGGCCCCCGAGGCCCCCCTTGCCTACCAGTTCCGCGTCCAGCCTAATGATGTGATCGGCATCGACAGTGCCACCATCCACGGTCAGTGGAATGATCAGCTGGCCATGCCGCCGGGGCTGTCTACTGATCCGGTCGGCGGAACAGCGAACGGCTTCATCCAGATCGGCGGCCTCGGCGTGTTCGCCGTGACCAAGAGCGGCAACACGTTCCGCGTCGTGAAGGAGGTCACCGATGAACTGGCCGCGCTCGGCCAAGCGGCATCCGACGTGGGCGGTGCCGTGATGCGCGGGGCGCGCGTGGGTTCTCCCGTTTCGCTCAAACAAATATGGATTGAGTACGGACAGGTAGGAGAGTTGATGCTTAAACTCGCCTGCTCCACCGGGACGAGCAGTTACAATCACGCGGGTTACGACACACACCCGCGTTCGTTTGGCGCGGCGATCCCGTACAGCCTGATCGACACGTGGGGGTGGTACTTCCTCGGCGCGGCGACGCACTGGCTCGTGCTCACCAAGCCCCGACCGCTGCTCGAGGAGCTCGAGAGCGCCCTCCGGGTGCGCGGCGCGTATTTGGTGTGGCGCGCCGGCAAGCTCACGATCCGCCGCCTGGCCGAGCCGGCGGCGGGCGAGGCGGACTGGGCTCTGACCGAGAGCAACAAGGCGAACACGAGCGAGACAAACCCCGACCGTACGCTCATTGAGCGCAGCGCTCAGGGGCTCGTGAATCGCGTCACGCTCGATTACAGCGCCGACATCAACGACGAGTTTCGCGAGCACATCACGATCAACAACAATGCCAGTATCTCGGACTTCGGCGCCGCGCGGCCCGTGACCTTCAAGGGGCGCGGCGTTTACAAGAACGGATTCATGGGGCCCGCCCTCGGGGCGGTTGGAGACTGGCTGTCTACGGCGGCGGGCATGCTGGCGCACTTCGGGCGCCCGATCGCCATCGGCCGCCGCTCGATCGACTTCTCGCTCTCCGAGGTAGTGCCGACCGACACGGTGGAACTGACGGACAACTACGTGGTGAGTCCTCTCACCGGCGCGCGGGGTATCGACGCCTGGCCGGGCTATGTGCTCGAGCAGTCGTTTGACTTCTCGCCCGGCCAGTGCCGCGGCGAGGTGGTCTTTGCGATGTTGCCCGAGACCACGCCGAACCGGCTCGCGGCATGGGCGCCATGCGCCGAGGTGGCGAGCTCCACGGTCACGGGCGGGAAACTGGTCATCACCTGCACCGCTCACAAATACAGTTTGGCGACCGAGGCCACGGACGCGACGCGGTTCCCCGCGTACAGCGGAATCCTGGTGGCCGAGATCAGCTCCACGGACCCGGCATCTCCGACCACCTACGCGCTCACAGTGGACTCGCAGACCGGCAACACCATCACCTGCACGACCGACCCGACCGCAGGTGTCGGCTTGGCGACCACGAAGGTGTGGGCTGTGCAGTTCGACGACATCGCCAACGTGCTCGCCGCGCAGAAGTCGAAGGCGTTCATTGCCGACGACTACGACTCCACCACCGGGGACAGCACGTATACGCATTATCGATGGATGGGGCCGGTCACGTCGCTGGGTACGAGCACGACGATCGACTATCAGCAGGTCTACCGGAAGCTCGCCAACTACGAGGACAACAAGGGCGAGCCGCTCTCCTGCCGGCTGGCGGCTGATACGGCGCACGCGGTCAACGCGCTGTATGGGTACAAGACCTGCAATCAGTACGTAGGCGAGATGTTCGCGACGCAGCTCACCCACAACACCACCACACGCAAACTCCTGTGGGGGCCGGAGTGGATCGACCTGCCGAGTGAGGGTGCCCGGGATCTGGTGGTCTGGCTTTTGTGCAAGACCTCGGCGGGCACGGCTACTCTGCGAGTTGTCGCCAGCACCCAGCCGGCTACGGGTAGTTCGGACACAGCGCTTACCTATGCGGATGGCGGCGCGAAGTACGTTGAGGTGACGCAGACGGGCACAGCACTCGATTGGAAGTCCGCGACCCTCACTGACCCGTGGCGCACGGCCAACGGCTGCTGGCTCACGGTCGAGGGCAGCGCCACTACGAATGACACGGTGACGCTCGCGGCTCTGTCGGTCTACGAGGCGCATCTCTAGCACCCATGGCGATCATCCCTGTCAGCACCACCCTGCTAACCAGCGCGGGGCTGGTACCTCACAATCTCGCCCGGAACGGGATCCCTCCGTCGGGGCCTGCCGTGCGCGCGATCGCCGATGGCGTTAACTTCATCCTTGGCAATCGTGTGCGCTTCCTCGCGGCCAAGTACGTCAAGCCGGCGCAGTCATACGCGGTGAGCGGCGTGCAGACCACGTACCGCTTCCGGACGCGCCTGACGCCCAACGGCACCACCGTGCGGATCAGGATGGTTCTCATCCCGACCGATACGCACACTACGACTCCCGCGGGGTGGTGGGTGGTCACGAACAAGGACACGTCCACTGTCGAATATGACGACGGGACGCTCGGCACGGATCGCCGCATCACGCTCGACAGCACGCTCGCCACGCCGACGAGCGCTGTACCCAGTGACTATGTCTATGTGCAGCGAATGTTCACCGGGCTCACGGGTGGCGCCGATTACACGTTCGAGTTCAAGCAGCAGAATATCCTGCGCCCACTGGGCTTCACTGCCTACGAAGTTGCGCGCACGTCCCTCGATACGGCCAGCGATGCGGCGGTGGACACTGCAAGGCTTGTCCCCGATCGGCCGATCTACGACGCGGACGTGCTCGATCTGCTGACCGGGATCCAATCCGCGTGGGAGAAGCAGGGCCCACAGCACGTGGCATGGACCGTCCACAACATTACGCCCGTCGCGGTGAGCACCGCGACGGAGACGAATCTCATCGATGGCACTACGACAACGAACGGGTGGACCGCCACGAGCGCGGGCGTGAAGTGCTACGCCATGCACCACGATTCCGCGGATACGAGGAAGGCCGCGACCTACTCCGTCCCCGTGAGGGCCTACGTATACGCCTCCGACCTGGGAGGGGCCGGGACCGTGCGCTTCCGCTACGGCACAGGCGCCGCCGAGCACATCGCCGTGACGGCGATCGGCGCGACGGCCGGGTGGTACACGGCCACAGGGACCGTGCCTCTCGGTAACGCGGACGGGAGCAAGATCGATCTCACGGGCATGGCCGGTGCTGTCACGCTGAGCGCCGCTTCGCTCGACGCTGCCGGCGAGACCACGGACGCCACCAGCTTCGCCACCGCGTCCATCAGCCCCACCGCGAACCGGCTGGTACTAGCGTGGGTGTCCAATCTACGCTTTGGCGAGGGAACGGCGGCCGCCCCAACCCTCACGGGAGCGGGTATGACATGGGTCCAGGTGGCGACGGTCAGCCACACGCAGAATCCCGAGTATCGCGTCACGCTGTTCCGAGCCTTGAATGCGGCGCCAGGGTCCGGGGCTGTCACGATCAGTTTCGGCGCGGAGACACAAAACACATGTCACTGGTCGATCGAAGAGTGGTCGGGCGTTGACACGAGCGGCACGGATGGCAGTGGAGCTATCGTGCAATCCGGTACGGCGCAGAGCGCTAGCGCGGCATCGCTCACCGTGACGCTGGCCGCCTTCGGGTCCGCGACGAACGCCGTGGCGGCCGGTTTCATGCGCGGCTCGCTCGGCAGTGGTTGGACGCCCGAGACCGGTTATACGACCGTGCAAGA
>JBBUCK010000065.1:0-1488 GCA_038057845.1 Patescibacteria group bacterium | reverse complement strand
AGATGTCCATAATATATTAAAGTAGCCGTATGAATGAAAAAGTGGTCGTTATACTCGGGCCAACCGCTTCGGGGAAAAGCGATTTGGCTGTAAAACTGGCAAAAAAATTCAATGGCGAGATTATTTCCGCTGACTCACGACAAGTATATAAAGGACTTGATATCGGCTCCGGCAAAGTGCCTCGCGACAAAAAACCCCCTAGAAACCATAAGCTAGAAGCTAAAAGCTATTTTCATAAGGGTATCCCCCATCATCTTCTTGATGTTGCGAACCCTAAAGAAATTTTTACCGTAAAGCAGTTCAAAAAACTCGCGCAAGATAAAATCAAAGAAATTCAAAAACGTGGCAAATTGCCGATTATTTGCGGCGGCAGTGGATTTTATATTCAAGCAGTCGTGGATAATATATCACTTCCAGAAGTAGAACCAAATATACAATTAAGAAAAAACTTAGAAAAAAAATCGACTAAAGAATTAGGAAAGATATTAAAAAAACTTGACGCGAGACGGTTTAAAACTATTGACGCTAAAAACCCCCGAAGGCTTATTCGCGCAATTGAAATCGCGAAGGCTCTTGGGAAGGTGCCAAAATTGAAAAAAAATAGGACTGCCAAAATTCTTCAAATCGGCATAGAGATTTTCGACACTGGACTAAAAACAAAAATTAAAGGGCGTCTTCTCTTGCGAATAAAAAAAGGAATGGTCAAAGAGGTGAAAAATCTGCACGCGACGGGTCTTTCATGGAAACGTCTGGAAAATTTGGGACTTGAATATCGCTATGTTGCTTTATACCTTCAGGGAAAAATAAGCAAGAAAGAAATGATTGAAAAACTGAAATCAGAAATTTGGAAATACGCCAAACGGCAGAGAACGTGGTTTAAAAAGGACAAGCGGATTAAGTGGTTTAATCCCAAAGAAGCTAAAAAAATAGAACAAACAATAAGAGATTTTCTATCAAAAAAGGGACCCCTATAAATAAAATAGGAGTCCCTTTAAAGAAATTACTTTCTGTTTAACTTTGTCGCAATCGTGTCGCAATAACTTTTTGCCTGCTCCCAGGCTTCATCGAAAGCTTGAGGGTCGAATTCTCCTTTCCAATAGTTCTCAAGTTGTTGTTGCATTTCACCTCGAAAAATGTTGGAAGGAAAAGAGCTTGATAATTCCGTTTTTCTTGAATTACTATAATGCCTGTTCCTCCGAATTAGACTCTCGATTACACGGTCGAGAATCGCGATGGTGTTAAACGTCTTTTGTCTTTCTGTTTTCCCTGTTCCCACCGCGTTTAATTTTTTTTCCAATTCATTTTTTCGTGCCCGCATGAATATGGAAGTGCCTGGAACAATTTCAATGCTTTCCGCGGGTTGAACCATTGCATCTGATTCGGTTGAAGCAGGACTCGTGTTTCCCATACATTTTTCCCCTTTCTGTAATAAAGTTAAAAACTGTCTCGAAATAGGGTAACAACTATTAACCAAACTGTCAAATGCGG
>JBBUCK010000064.1:0-1074 GCA_038057845.1 Patescibacteria group bacterium | reverse complement strand
ACTGAATTAGCATCCTAAACGCATAAAAGTTTGCAGGCTAATTGCATACCCTTTTTGATACTTCATACTCTGGTCTTAGTAGTAATCAGAACCAGAGATGTCACATACACATATCGGTCGCGACGATTGGCCGTGCATTACGCGTATGTTGAGAGCCGACCACTCTTTTAGTGAGATTGCGCGTACAATCGGCAAAGACCAGAGTTCGTTGAGCAGACACGTCAGAGAATATGGCGGGAGAGACGGCTACGATTCCCGCGAAGTACGTCGCAGGAAGCGGATGAAGCGAATCGCCGCCATGGAATCAATCCGTGTAATCAAAGGGGCGTTACTTCGATTTATCAAGAAACAGCTCATAGACCACAAGTCACCGGAGCAAATATCTGGAATCCTTGCGCTTAGAAAAATAACTCTCGCCTCAAGCACGATATATCGATACCTGAAAGAGCGAGCGCCTCATTTGAAGAAATATTTGAGATCAAAGAAAGGTAAATACAGAAGAAGACGAGGCACTAAGATTCGCGAAAAACAGCGTGAACAAGCCAAGAAACGGCGTGTTGACGAGAGGCCGAAGATCATCGAGCGACGTGGTCGCATTGGAGATTTTGAAGGCGACACCTTAATGGGTAGAGACAAGCGCGTACGAATCGTGACTCTTGTAGACCGAAGAACTGGATATCTCATTGCCTTCTCGCTTCCCAAGATGAATTCCGAGCTCCTGACTAAGCTTGCCATCAAACACTTCAGAAAAATCCCAAAGAAGAAAAGAAAGACAATTACACTCGACAACGGTGTTGAATTTAGTGACTGGGAACGACTTCAAAAGAAAACTGGAATGACCGTATATTTTGCCTACCCGTATCATTTCTGGGAACGTGGCTCAAATGAGAATACCAACGGTCTCCTTCGAGAATATTTTTCCAAAACATATGATTTTAACCTGATCACTCCAACTGAATTGGCGTATGCAGTCAGACAGCTCAATAATCGCGAACGAAAACGCCTCAAATTTTTAAGTCCGAGACACCTTTTCTGGAAGAAATGATATCTATGCAATTAGAGTGCTAATCTAGT
>JBBUCK010000063.1:0-1273 GCA_038057845.1 Patescibacteria group bacterium | reverse complement strand
GTTAAATAACAAACTTTGCTAAAATTTGAGAAAAAATAAAATCAAAAAAACCAAGGAAAAGAGAAGTCATAATAGACACAAAAATAACAAGCACGCTGAAAATAATAGCTTGGTTTCTTGTTGGCCAACTGACATGCTTTAACTCGTTTCTTGTTTCTTTTATGTAATCAATTACTCCCATATTGTTTTTGTATTAAAAAACGCCTCTTGGGCGTCACCTACCATACTACCACCACAAGAGGTAAAAGTAAACTCATTTCAGGTTTTTAAGTACATCCAGCAAAATACCCAGCATATACTGGGTATTTTGCTTTATGTGTTCTGTCAGTTTGAGCGAGAATTCACTTTTCCAAAACCTTACGGAGCTCGTTGAGAGCGACCTGCCCGACTTGCTTCGCAACTCGAAGCGGGCGGGGTAGAGAATCAGCCTAGGGCTGATATCCGTGCTCTGAAAAAGAAAGTACGAACAGGTCTTTTATCTTCCTAACTCGTACGTAATCGTTACTTCAGAAATAACCTTGTTTTCACCTATTGGAAGTGACGGCGCAGGAAGTATGACATCCTTCTCTGCCCCGCCCATACCGTAAGCGGCACGATAATAGAAAGGATAGCTGCCTCCTTCACTGAAATTAACAATTCGCACAAGACGAACTCCCAAATCCTTAGCAAGTATAGAAGCTTTTTGTTTAGCATCTTCAATTGCCTTCTTTCGAGCCTCGCGAATCTGTCCTTCTTCATCCTTTGATGTGAAAGTAAGACCACTGATTTCGGTTGCACCAACTTCACCTATTGCACCGAGCACTGCTCCTGCAGTATCAATATCTTCCACCTTTACTTCAATTGTTTGAGTGACGGTGTAGCCAACAAGAGTACTTCGTGATGGAGGACAACTGTACTGCGTGCAGATTTGTTTTTCGTATTCGTATTTAGGATACACATTGTACGAAATTGTTTTGATATTTTTCTCTGCGATACTCAAATCTTTAAGACGAGCAAGAGCAAGGTTAATTTTCTGCGTAACTTTTAATTGAGCATCCTTAACATTTTTTGCTTCTTCAGTAACTCCAAAAGTAAATGTCGCAGTATCAGGAATCACAATAACTTCTCCCTTTCCACTAAAACTAATTACATTGACTGGAGGAATATCAGCGCCAACATAACGATATTCTTTGAGTGTCTTCATTGAAACAACTACAAGGAAAAACGCGAGTACGATGACCAAAAAAAGGCCGTGTTTAATAAATTTTTGCATATCTATTATTGTTATTCATAA
>JBBUCK010000062.1:0-2013 GCA_038057845.1 Patescibacteria group bacterium | reverse complement strand
CGTATTTACGGTCTTGCTTTTAATACAAAGGAAGAGCTTGAGGCTCATAAAAAAATGTTAGAGGAATCAGAGAAGAGAGATCATAGAAAACTTGGGAAAGAGCTTGGTCTATTTACTTTTGATGATGATGTAGGCCCAGGACTTCCGCTTTGGCTTCCTAAGGGTACAGTAATCGTTGAAGAATTAGAAAAACTTGCTAAAAAAACCGAAGAAAAAGGAGGTTATGTTCGAGTGCGTACTCCGCATATTGCTAAGGAATCAATGTATAAGAAAAGTGGACATCTTCCTTATTATGAAGATGTTATGTTTCCACCTATGGAATACGAGGGTGGTAAATACTATCTAAAAGCAATGAATTGCCCTCATCATCATAAAATTTTTGCTGCACAAACTCACAGCTATCGTGATTTACCGTTACGTATGGCAGAATACGGCACCGTATATCGCCATGAAAAATCCGGTGAACTTTTTGGCCTTATGCGAGTCCGTATGCTTCAAATGAATGACGCGCATATTTACTGTAGTGAAGAACAGTTTGCTGATGAATTTAGACGTGTCAATGATATGTATCTACACTATTTTAAGATTTTCGGAATTGAGAAATACATTATGCGTTTTTCTACACATGATCCTAAAAAACTTGGAGAAAAATATGTAGACGAACCAGAACTTTGGAAAAAAACAGAAGATATGGTTCGACAGGCACTCATTGATTCGAAAATTCCTTATATAGAAGTACAAAACGAAGCTGCTTTTTATGGACCCAAAATAGACGTACAAGTTTGGAGTGCAATCGGAAGAGAGTTTACACTTGCAACCAATCAAGTTGATTTTGCAGTACCAAAACGTTTTGGTCTTACATATACCACAAAAGAAGGAAAAGAAGAGACTCCTCTCTGTATTCACCGTGCGCCCCTTGGCACTCATGAACGTTTTATCGGATTTTTGATTGAACACTACGCAGGAGCATTTCCCTACTGGCTCTCACCTGTGCAAGTAAAGGTGCTTTCTATCGGAGAAAATCACAAGAAATTTGCAAAAAAAGTTTTCGAGTTTCTAAAAGAAAATAATGTGCGCGCGGAACTTGATGATAGCGATGAAAACCTTGGTAAAAAAATTCGCAAAGCTAAAGTTGAGAAAGTTCCTTATATTTTTGTAATCGGTGATAAAGAAAAAGATTCAGAAAGTGTCACAATTGAAAGCAGAGATAAGGGAAACTTAGGAATTTATCCACTAGAGAAAACAATCACAGAATTAAAATAAAAACAGCCCATTAACTTTTAACTGGGCTGTTTTTTGTTTCCAATAAAAGAACGTTTGTCAAAGGTCATATGTACCCTTTTTAACTTCGTGAATAAATCTCTGCCACTCTTCACGGGTACACTTCACAACAGGATTATTTATATCAGCCTTGTTATGTATACCCACTACTCCATTTTTAAGAGCCACGCAAAGCAGATGAGTATTGATATTTTGCTTCCCGTAGAAACTGCGGGAAAAATCATAACTCTCAAAGTCCACAGTTCTAACTTTCATCCTGTTAGCATACTTATGGGCATAGTCCTTAATACAGGATAATCCAGAAATATTACCCCCTCTGTCTGGTAGAAACAGTTCTACATGGTCATGATCACCGTCGGACTTAACTTTGACAAAATCAGGAGTAATCCCTGCGTTTGTAAGTGCTTCTAAAGCTTCTTTACCCATCTTTTCATCTGTATAAGCTATTGTATGAACCAATACTACTTCTTTTAACATTTAACACCTCCTTTTAGGAATTTATCAGTTATTTTTTAAAGAACAATTTTACTCTTAAGCCTAAGATTACAAACAAAAAATAAAAAGTCAATTCACCCGCCTAACTTTACTAGCTGAAAAAAAATATTATGTTAAAGTGCAGTTTTTAAAACCAATATTTTCCCTTACTGGTTAAGTTCTGCAGTAAAGTTCGGTGGGCTAGATATCCAGATTAGCCTTATGCGCGTTTGATTGAATGAATGATTTTCGAGAAAG
>JBBUCK010000061.1:0-5351 GCA_038057845.1 Patescibacteria group bacterium | reverse complement strand
CCTAAAGAAACACTTTCTTGCGGTGTAATAAATTCTGCTGTAATAAACCTACCTTCTTTAGCCACTTTCACTTTTTGGGGAATTTGATGATAACGAAATCGAGCAAAACAAGAAAAAGAGTTTTGTAATTTTTTGCCTGAAATCCAACTAACATCCGAAAGTGTTATCTTTTTTACTTGCACCTCTTTAAATTTAATTTCTTCCTTATTAGCAACTGTAAGAATGTTTTTTGCAATGTCTTTTGAAACAACGTAGAAAGGTTTATCCTCTGTGCTCTTCTTCGTAATAGTAAAACCATGCCGTTGTCCGATTGTGTAAAAATGGACACCTTCGTGAGTACCGATAATTTCTTCGGAAAGATTTACTACATTACCGACCTTTTCTGGAAGATACATTTTGAGAAAATCGCGAAAATCAATTTTCCCTAAGAAACACAAACCCTGACTGTCTTTTTTTAGAGCGGTCGGAAGATTAAATTTTTTCGCAAGATTTCGAACTTCTTCTTTTTTATAACCACCAACAGGAAAAAGGCTGTGCTTAAGCTCTTCTTGACCGAGTGTCCAAAGAAAATATGATTGCTCTTTCTCCTTATCTTTTGACTCACGTAATACATAAACCTCTTTTCCATCTTCCTCCTTTATTTCGCGAATGGCATAATGGCCCGTGGCAATAAAATCCGCGCCCATTTCTCTTGCCTTTCTTAAAAAAGAGCCAAATTTAATATAACGATTACACATTACGTCGGGATTTGGTGTTCTTCCTCGTTTGTATTCTAGAAGCATATAGTCAATCACATCTCGTTTGTACTCTTCTTCAAAATCAAATGTAAGAAATGGGATATTGAGAGCGGCACAAACACGCATAGCATCACGACGCTCAATTCGCCAATCACATTCTATAAAATCAGGCTGCCAGACCTTAATAAAAACACCTGTAATATCGTAACCTTCTTTTTTAAGCAATGCGGCAGATACTGAGGAATCTACTCCGCCGGACATGCCGACAAATACTTTCTTGCGCAAGCCGCCAGCCAGCCCCGTAGGAAGCGTTTCGCTTTCCTTCGGGGACATACCGACAAAAACTTTTTTAGGAGCAGTCATATGAACACTTTTCTACACTGTTTTTAGAAAGAAGTCAAAGATAAAAAAACTATCTATCAAGATACAGCCTCCTGTTTTCTTTATGAGTTTCAAAGGTGGTTGCGTAACGCATAATGCCGTTGTTGTCAGTAAGAAAATAAAAATAGTTATTTGGAATAGGGGTGATTGCTGCTCTAATTGCATCTAATCCAGGATTTGCAATTGGGGTCGGTGGTAGACCCTTATATTTGTAGGTGTTATAAGGTGAATCAATCTCAAGGTCTTCAAGGGTAAGATTAGGAGTGGTTTTACCATTCACATACTTAAAAGAAACATCAACTTGAAGAGGCATACCGATTGCAAGCCTCCTCCAAAGAATATCTGCAATTCTACGCCTTGTGTCCATTTTTCGAGCTTCTGTTTCAAGAATTGAAGCCATAATAACAACATCGAAAAGTGGCTTACCGAATTTTTCAATATCAGGAATAAGGGTTTTTATTTTTTCTTCAAAATTACTTTGCATCACTGCCACCACCTCTTTTGCTTTTACGTTCGGAAGAAAAAAATATGTGTCTGGAAACAAATACCCCTCGGGGGCAATTTTAATAAACTCTTTTTTATCAAATTTAGAAAATTTCTCGCTAAACAAGTCTGCCATCTCAAAAACATTCAAGCCCTCGAAAACAGTGATGCGAATTGGTACAAGTCCGTGGTCGTCTCGTGTAACCCTATACGCAACACTTATGACAGAGGTAGGATACGCAAAAAAATAATCTCCTGCATAAATATTCTTATCACCACCCAAAAGTGTAACTGAAACCTTAAACCAAAAAGGAGAGCGGATAAGATTTTGTTCTTTGAAAGAGTCTGTTACTTTGCTAAGTGTGTCCCCTGTTTCAATTGTGGCAACTAATTGTTGAGGAAAATTTTTAGGGGGACTTAAAAAAATATTGTAGAAAACAACGAGAAATACAATGACAATCAGTCCAATACGAACAAGAAATTTGTGGTTTTTGATCCACTTTAAAAACAAACTTCTTTTTTCACGTACATTACTTTCAGAAAAAAAAGTACGAAAAAAATTCAAAACTGTTTTCAGAAAGGAATTCATAGGACATTACATGGGGAGATTTGCAGGTGGTTTTCCTTTCTTTGAAACAATACGAGAAAATGTTGGTGTAGAAACGACTTGTCCTGGGAAATGAAAAATGGTCGCAAGTTCTTCAGTTGTCAAAATGAACGGCTTTTGGCCGCGATAATACTGATGGGGCGGATAAAAATACGAACGACGCTTATAGGCATCGAGCATTTTGCGTTCGATTGTGCGGCGACGGAGATTTCTAAAATCTTCCCATGGATATTCAAAAGCGCTGAATTTTCCAAGTTTAAAACCATTGCGAGTATTTGAACTAAATTGTCTCATGCTGCCTATAAGCCCTGTGATGTTACTCCCATCGAAAGCGCTTTTTTCTGCAAGATAAAAACCTCGGATCATCGTGTCAAAAGGAAATTTTCCCAAATTACGCCTTATGGAGGCCACTAAGCCTTTTTGTTCTTCATCAAGAAGCATCATTGATGGTCTTTGTATTTCCTCGTCCACAACAGCCTCTTTCATTATTTTTTTAATTTCTTCTTCCGCAGCACCCTTCCAATCTTCTTTTTTAAAAAGCCTTACATCTTTTAACCATTCTTCCCTATGCGCGCGAATCACAATTTGAATCCACACTTGCTCTCCTTTTTTCATTCCCCCCATGTATTCGATGAGAGAGGCAATCGGATCAATTTTAAATTCCTCTTTAGGGTCTTTTTCCAAACCGTATTCAATATATGTTTTTATTGGGTACGCATCGGGTTTTGTGAGCTTGAAGTGCGTTGCCCAAAACGGAAAATTTTCCGGGTCAAAGGGAAATTTTTTGGCATAGTCCTCAACTTCGTAGACTTCAACATTGGGATACTGCGCGTAAATATGGGTTTCTATCAATTTTTTAAATTTACGGTGTCCCCAAATGAAAAACCGAATTTCACCCCCAATTGAAGCGATTTCAAGAGTAAACCATGGTCGTATTTTGCCTATAAGATACGCGTCAATATAAGTAACTTTTGCTGCCTGATAAAGTTGCGTGAGCACAAGCTCCATCGCAGCTGGAGATTTAGTCACCTCTATTGGAATTTTTATTTCAAGCAGCACAGAACCCTGCTCCCTAATCCATCGAGCGCGACTATAGTTAATCCATGTCTTAAAAAGGGCAACACCAAGAAGAATTGGAGACCATAAAGGCAGGTAATCCCAGAGAATTACCCAGCCTTCTCCTAAATTTTCTTTAAATATTCCAAAAATTTGATCAAGTAGCACGCGTTAATTATAGCGCAAGAAAATCCGAATATGAAGCCTTTTAACAGTTTGTAGTATGTAGTGAGTAGTCTGTAGCAAAAAACTTTTATTGGGAGCGGCCAAAATGTCCCACCCCTTAGGGCGGGGGTTTTTGCTAAAAGCTATTTTAGTTTGCGAGACTATAACGACCCTGACTATCTTTCTTGAAATATTTTGGATTCTGGAGATTTACTACAATGGTATTTTCCTTAACGTATCGTTCCTTAAGAACTTTATCGATAATTTCCTGCTTCGTTAATGGCCCATGCTTATCAAGTAATTTACGAATGACATCCTTAACAACACCACTCATATATCCCCATTCAGCAAGCGCGTAGAGACCGCGGCCAACAAGCACGAAACGAGGGTCCTTAATGAGCTCATTATGAGTTGTCGCTACATGGGCTTTCTTATTGAAAATCTTGGTGATAGATTCCGCAACTTCACGGAAATGAATAGGGGAGCCGTGTTTACGGATTACAAGAAAAGCATAATCACGCATGCCACGAGCGTTAATGTTTGATGAATCCGCTTTCCCCCATTCACCTAGAGGATTGCGTCCTATTTTCTTTGAGAGTGAAAGCCATCGTTTAATAATCTCCTCACTCTTATATTTTTCCGCGACACCTTCGAGGTCCTTGATAAAACTTTCGATAAAATCAGGTTCGGTAATTAAATCGTCATTGGAAAGATTTTGATAAGCTTTTTTCAAAGACTCATGCACAAGGTCAGCAAGTTCACTGTCAATATGCCAACGAGTTTTGAAATGTTCGTCTTCTTTGAATCGAGTGAATTGCTCGCCAACCACAAGAAGGAAGTGAATATGGTTTTGTGTACTTTTGTCTTTTGTAAAACTAATTAGCAATTCCTCTTCAGGCACCATACTACCCATTGCGTCAAGCACTCCTTTGAGTTCCTCGAACACAGGAAGAGATTCTTTATATTCCTTAGACTTACGAATATGGTCGAGTGAGTAGTTTTCTATCTGACGAACACGCTCTCTCGTAATTGTGTATTTTTTCCCAATAGCCTCAAGAGTGAGTCGTTGCGTATTGTCACCGAGACCGTAACGGCTGGAAATAACGTCTTTGGCACGAGGTACTAAAATAGAAAGAAGCTTCTTAACAATGATTTTTGGCTTGAACGTTATTGTGGTTTTCGTTGCCATGTGGTTTGTTTTTAGTAATTCTAGTTTTATCACTAGACTAGAAGAAAGTCAAGCGCATGTCAAGAAAGGCATTTTGTCCTATAGTTTATAGACAATAAATTAGTTCAAAGAAATACTAGACAACAAAGTTTAGAAGCTTCTCGTTTATATAAATCACCCTTTTTACTTTCTTACCTTTAAGCCATTTTTTGACAGATGGAAGAGTGAGAGCTTTTTCTTTAACTTCTTCCTCTCTCGCTTCTCGGGAAATTTCAAACTCTCCCCTTACCTTTCCATTTATTTGAACAACAATCATAACGGTTTCGCGATTAAGTTTATCTTTGTCATATACAGGCCAGATTTCAAGATGAATAGAATTTTTATTACCCAACATACTCCAGAGTTCTTCGGTAATATGGGGAGCAAGCGGGGCAAGTAATTTGAGAAATATTTCGAAAGATTCCTTTGGTATTTTTTCTGCCTTCTCAAGCGAGTTCATTAATATCATTAAGTCAGAAACAACAGTATTGAATCGGAAATTTTCTATGTCCTCTGTTACCCGCTTGATTGTCTGATTCAAAAGAATCTCATCCACAATACCCTCTGCACCAACTTTTTGGGAAAGTTTCCACACACGTTCAATAAAACGTCGTGAACCCACTAAATTGTCTGTGCTCCAACTTATTGCCGCTTCAAAGGGACCCATAAAAGCAATGTACACTCTCAAAGAATCGGCCCCAAAATCACGCACAAT
>JBBUCK010000060.1:0-3679 GCA_038057845.1 Patescibacteria group bacterium | reverse complement strand
GGCGGATTTTTGCTTGTTATGTTTCCGGCAGATAAAAGAGCCAAGGTGAGAGAAGCATTACGGGAATATAGAGAATTGCCGTTTCGGTTCAGTAATGTCGGCAGTAGGGTTGTTTTTAATGTATGAATACGTTAATAACCGGCGGGGCAGGATTTATTGGTTCACACCTAGTTGACCGGCTTCTTCGGGAAGATAATAAAATTACCGTCATAGACGGACACAGCAGTCATATTGTCGTCATTGATGATTTCTCCGAGGGAAAGTACGTTAATCTTCCGAAAGATCCGAGACTGACGGTCTATGACGCCGATATTTTGGGAGACATAGGACATTTATTCAAGGACATTGACATTGTGTTCCATATGGCGGCTCTTACCCGTCCGCAATGGTCAATACTCTATCCGTTTGAAACGGATAGAGTGAATACAGGCGGAACCATACGGGTGCTTGAACATAGCCGGAATCATAAAGTAAAAAGAGTGGTTTTCATGTCCAGCTCATCAATGTACGGGGAGAATGTTTATCCCACGACTGAAGAAGTTATCCCTAACCCGATGTGTCCCTATGCGCTCACCAAGTCAATCGGGGAACAGTATTGCCGGATCTTTGAGAAACTGTACGGGCTTGAGTTTAACGCCATCAGACCGTTCAATGTTTATGGCAGTCGTATGAATCCGAAGGGCATTTACTCCAGTGCGGTTGCCAAATTTATTGAAGTCATACATAAAAGATTGCCGCTTCATATTACGGGAGATGGAAACCAAGCCCGGGATTTTATCTACATAGATGACGTGATAGATCAGATGATGCGTATGGCAGATTCTACCGTTCATGGAGAAGTTTTTAATTGCGGATCAGGAACGAATACATCCATAAACGACTTGATGAAAATTATATCTAAACTGATGGGAGTAGAGATCAAGCCTATCTATACTCCGCCGGTTGTTGAGCCAACGCAGACGCTTTCAGATATAAGGAAAGCGGAAAAATTGTTAGGTTGGAAGCCTGCGATCAGTCTGGAAGAAGGTTTACGGAGAACGATTGAAAAAACTGTATGAAAAAGCATATCCTGTGTATTTGCGAACACGGAAACAACCGGTCTGTCACGATGGCGTTTCTTTTGAAGTATGTTGACAATTTTGAGACATTAACTGCCGGTCTTGCATACCATAGTCCGGAAACACTGAAGATGCTCTTTGAATGGGCGGACGTAATTACGGTCCCGGAAGAAAAGTTGTTGGCTCTCATTCCGGAGGATTACAAGTCAAAGGTTAAATTCTATAATATCGGCCCGGATGTTTATCCGAGGCCGTTTAATAAAAAATTACTTGAGAAAGCAAAGGAAGTCATGGGGAAAGATAAAATAATATGAGTAAAATAGCGCTTATCGGAAGAGGATATGTAGGAAGAGCGTATGCAAAACTCTTTCCTGATTCTATTTTTTATGACCGTCATGGGGACATTGAAAAGAGCCGGAAAGAAGTAAACGCCTGTGATCTGGCAATCGTTGCCGTGCCTACGAAGATGTTGGAGGATGGCAGTTGTGATGTTTCCATTGTGCAGGAGGTCGTAGGATGGCTTGAGACGCCTTTGATTCTCATTAAGAGTACAATACCGCCCGGAACAACGAAAGCGCTCAAGCAGGCAACAGGGAAACGAATTTGCCATAGTCCGGAGTATGTTGGGGAAGGTGGTTACTACATTCCTTTTTGGCTCTATCCTCATCCGACAGAACCGCAGCACCATTCCTTTATGATTATCGGGGGAGATCCAAAAGATAGGGAGGAGATTCTAGATATCTTCTATCCTGTACTCGGGCCTACGAAGACCTATTATCAGGTAGACGAGACAACGAGTGAGCTGATTAAGTATTTTGAGAATTGCGCAATAGCAACGAAAGTAACGCTCTGCAATGAGTTTTACAACATGGCGCAGGTATTTGACGTAAGTTACTCTCAAGTACGGGAGGGATTTATCTTGGATGAACGGCAGGGAAAGATGTTTACAACAGTTTATAAAAACCGGCGAGGATTTGACGGTAAATGCCTTCCTAAAGATCTAAACGCCATTGTAAAAGCCTCTGAAAAAGCCGGATATAATGCACAATTCATTGAAGATGTGATAAAGAATAACGAAAGGATAAAGAATGGTTGATATCTCAGTTTTGATCCCGGCAAGATTATTTATGTCTAGCAATATAACGAGCAGTAGCTTGACGTTGTTTTTCAAGCCAATATTTACGTTGCGAACCTTGCATACGTTTTTTATGTCGCAAATTATCGCACGTTGGACAATACCGACCTCCTCTTTTTTGAGGTTTAAATGGATGTCCATACTTGCAATATATCTTTCTTGCATTGATAGCTTGAAGACCATTTCCTCTAAGTCCATTTATTTGTGGTGTAACAAGTTCAAGATGATCTGGATTGCAACAGGAATGATTACGACAAAGATGATCAAGTTGGATATTTTTCCCTCTAGGTATTTTTCCTTTATAAAGAGCAAATATAACTCTATGTACTCGTTCTCGTCTACTTCTATAAAAACCTTGTCCGTATCCTTGCTGATCCTTTCCACCAATCCAGTTCCAACAATTAGTTTTTTTATCAATAATTATTTTATTAAAAAATCTTTTATATTCTTTTGGAGAGAATGTAATATCAAGAAATTCCATAATATATATTATACCACACTATGAAGAATAATCAAGTTGAATTATCGGTATTAGTACCTGCCCGTAACGAAGAATTCCTCGCTAGAACAATCCAAGACCTACTAGAACACAGCAAGGGAAATACGGAAATTATCGCCGTCCTTGACGGCTATCTTCCCGATCCTCCGTTACAACCAGATCCACGAATAACCATCATCTATAATCCGGTATCTGTAGGACAGCGTGCGGCGAGCAATCAGGCCGCCAAGTTGGCAAAAGGAAAATACGTGATGAAAGTTGACGCGCATTGCGCGTTTGATGACGGTTTTGACGTAAAGATGATTGATGCTTTTAAGGAAACAGGGGATAACGTAACAATAATTCCCGTCATGCGCAACCTCCATGCTTTTGATTGGGTATGTCCGGACGGACACCGGCGCTATCAGAGTCCTTCCGGTCTTTGTGAAACGTGCAGTAAACCGACTACGAAAGACGTGGTATGGATTCCGAAAAAAAGTCCGGCGACCCACTCGTTTCGGTTTGATAAGACGATGCATTTTCAATATTGGGGTGAGTGGTCCAAGACTCAAACAGGGGATCTACGGGAAACGATGAGCATACAGGGTTCGTGCTTTATGCTTACGAAAGAAAAATACTTTGAATTGGATATATGCAGTGAGGATTTTAATAGTTGGGGCCAGCAGGGTGTTGAGGTTGCGTGTAAAACGTGGCTGTCCGGCGGACGGGTCATTGTCAATATGCGGACATGGTTTGCGCATATGTTCCGGACCAGAGGCGGGGATTTCGGTTTTCCGTATTCTAACCCCCAGGTCAAAGTTAATGAGAACAGGGAATTGTCCAGAGAGTTGTTTCAGAAAGACAAGTGGCCCAAGGCTACCCGTACATTCCAATGGATACTGGATAAATTCAATCCCCCGAAATGGGGAATAAGCAAAGGAGCAATTTTTTATACGGATAACCAGTTGGACGAAAAGATTGCCAAGCCGATACGGGATCAGCTTTTGA
>JBBUCK010000059.1:0-2981 GCA_038057845.1 Patescibacteria group bacterium | reverse complement strand
AGAACAACATGCCTGAGAAAACAACGTCCCATTTTACGGAAGTAACAAAGCGCGACGGTCGTCGTGTCCACTTTGAAAAAGAAAAAATAACCAATGCTATTTTCAAAGCAATTGAGTCGACTGGCGAAGGGAAAGAGAAGGACGCGGAAAAACTTTCCAATCTTGTCATCGCCGAGCTCAACCGCCGCTATCCTCCGGCGCACATTCCGCATATTGAAGAAATTCAGGATGTTGTCGAGGAAATTTTTATTACCAAAGATTACGCAAAAACCGCGAAGGCGTATATTTTGTATCGAAACGAACGGACGCAGATTCGCGCAAAGAAGCGTCTCGTCCCCGAGCATGTACAAAAACTTGTTGCCGAAAGCAGAAAATATTTTAAAAACGAGCTTGCGGAGTTCATTTACTACCGGACATATTCACGCTGGATTGAAAACGAAGGACGAAGAGAGACGTGGGTTGAAACCGTAGACCGCTATCTTTCCTTTATGACTGAAAACCTCGGCAATAAAATAACTGAGCAGGAACTCGCTAAAATACGCGCGGCGATTCTTGAACAGAAAGTCATGCCTTCAATGCGTCTTATGTGGGGCGCGGGAAAAGCGGCGCGTACGACAAATGTCTCTGCGTACAACTGCTCGTTTATTGCTCCGCAAAAAATCCGTGACTTCGCGGAAATTATGTATCTTTTGATGTGCGGGACGGGTGTCGGTTTCTCCGCTGAAAGTCAGACTGTTCAAAAACTGCCGATTGTAAAACGTCAGAACGGCGCGAAAAAACTTAAAACGTACATTATCGAAGACAGCAAAGAGGGCTGGGCTGATGCGCTCACATTGGGTCTTACCACTTGGTATAACGGCAAAGACATTGACTTTGACTATTCGCAACTCCGTCCAGCGGGGGCCAGGCTTAATACGATGGGAGGAAGAAGTTCCGGCCCTGACCCACTTCGTTCTTTGCTTGAATTTTCTCGAGTAACCATTATGGAACGACAAGGAAAACGCCTCACCAACTTAAACATGCACGATGTTGTCTGCAAAATCGGTGAGGTTGTTGTTGCGGGCGGCGTCCGCAGGAGTGCCCTCATTTCCCTTTCCGACCTTGACGATAGTGAGATGCGGGATGCCAAGAAAGGTCAATTTTATCTCACTCATCCGCAACGTTCGATGGCCAACAACTCCGCCGTCTACACAGACCGTCCGAGTGCCGAAGAATTTATGGACGAATGGCTAGCTCTTGCAAAAAGCGGCTCCGGAGAACGCGGGATTTTCAACCGAGGAGGATTGAGCGCCCAATTACCGGAACGCAGGTGGAAAGTATTTTCAAAACACGCGGAAACTTCCGGAACAAACCCCTGCGGGGAAATTGTCTTGCGGTCAAAACAGTTTTGTAACTTAACCGAAGTTGTCGCGCGCAAAGGAGACACGGAGAAAATATTGCTTGAAAAAATCGAACTTGCGACAATTATTGGAACATACCAATCGACTCTCACGTCGTTTAAATATCTTTCTCCGGAATGGAAAAAGAATTGCGAGGAAGAGCGTCTGCTTGGAGTTTCCATCACCGGACAGTGGGATTGCTCAACTGTACGAAATCCCGAGGTACTTAAAAAAATGAAAGAAAAAGCGGTTGAGGTAAACCGCAAATATGCCGAACGGTTCGGAATCAACGCTTCAACATGCGTCACATGTGTAAAACCTTCAGGTACTGTTTCCCAACTTGTTGACGCAGCTTCAGGTATGCATCCAAGGTACGCAGAGTATTATATTCGCCGCGTTCGCATTTCAACAACGGATCCTTTGTTCAAAATGTTTAAAGACCAAAAATTCCCGCACCACCCTGAAGTCGGGCAATCGGAGGAAAATGCCACGACATATGTTCTCGAATTTCCGGTAAAAGCCCCAGATGGAGCCATTTTGCGCAATGATAAGACGGCCCTCGAGCAATTGGAGTACTGGAAAAAGGTAAAAGAAAACTTTACCGAACACAACCCCTCGGTAACGATATACGTCGGTGAAAACGAATGGATTGAGGTTGCAAACTGGTTATACAAAAACTGGGAGATGCTTGGAGGACTGTCTTTCCTTCCCCGCGACAACCACGTTTACAAGCTCGCTCCGTATGAAGAAATTACGAAGGAGCGATATGAGGAACTTCTTTTGAAACTTCCCAAAATAGACTTTTCCCAGATTGTCGTCTATGAAAAAGACGACGAGACCATGGGAGCAAAAGAACTTGCGTGCGTTGGAGGAGTCTGCGAAATATCGGTGTAATTTCCATGCTCTATACACGAAAAGGAGACGGAGGAACAACAAAAACGTTTGGATGTAATCAACGTGTTTCAAAGAGTTCGGCGGTTACGGAGGCGTTGGGAGTTCTCGATGAATGCAATTCTTTCTTGGGCGTATGCAAAACGAATCCGGACGCCAAAAATCGTCTTTTTGAAAAAAATAGTTTTGCGGATACGATTGACTGGATGCAACAAAATCTTTTTATCGTGCAGGCACACGTTGCCGGATCGGAAAAGACATTTACGCAAGAAAAAATTACCTATATGGAATCCGCGATTGACGCTATTGAAAAAGAATTGCCGCCGATAAAAACGTTTTTTGTACCCGGTGGAACGTCACTTGCCGCACAACTTGATTTCGCGCGCACGCTTGCGCGGCGGGCGGAAAGGAGAGTTGTTCTGGTCTCTGAGGAACAAAAAGAGAAAGTGGCTCCGATAATTCTTGTTTTTTTGAATCGTCTCTCTTCGCTTTTATATGCTCTCACCAGGTTTGCGAATTACAAGTCCGGCATAACAGAGACACCACCGCACTACTAAACATTCCAGCCTTCAATTCTCTTGACCAAGTCAAAACCCGATACCAAAACGGTATCGGGTTTGTCATAGTGCAGTATTCTTGAATTAGTCCGAACGCATTTCGCCGCCGCAGGCGGCGAGGAAATTCCCCCGCGAAAATTCGGAAAGGCGGCGG
>JBBUCK010000058.1:0-1644 GCA_038057845.1 Patescibacteria group bacterium | reverse complement strand
CGTAATCATATTCTTCTTTACCCTAAAAAAACGATTGAACAAAAAATTCTCTCTTCTTTCTATTGGGTATCGAACGTTCGTATACAAGTAGCAGGGAAGGACTCAATAGTTGTCCGTCTAAAAGAACGAGAACCTAAAGCGCTGTGGTGTGATGGGCAAATGACAGAAGAGAAATGTTATTTTCTTGATTCACACGGCTTTATCTTTACCCCTGCCCCTTCTTTTTCTTCTGATGTTTATATTCGTTATTCTGGAAAAGTGTCAGGTGAATCTCTAGGTAATTTCTTCTTGCCCGAGCGATTTACCAAAGTGACTGCTTTTGTTGATTTAGTGAAAGAAAGAGATTTAGAACCTCTCACTGTGGCTATTGATGAATATGGAGATGGGGTCGTCACTCTTAAAAACGGTCAAATTTTATTTGATACCAATGATGACCTTTCTGTTTCATTTCAAAACCTCGATTCATTTCTTAGAGAAAACGAGAAAGAGTTCATGAAAAAGCCATTTGAATACATTGACCTTCGTTTTGGAAACAAGATTTTTTATAAGTAATTCAAATCATTAAATTACGAATTATTTGACAAAAGCTCGATATATGATACAATTTCCTCTGTATTAGTTGTTGGTTCTTTTTAAACAAGAAAGGAGGCACAACTTCATGGCGAAATCCAAGCGCTCCAAAAAACGCAAACAAAGAAAACCATCGTCCTGTTCCTGATCCGCGTCCGGCCGCTCTTATGCAATCGTGCGTGAGGGGTTGTAAGCCATTACACGAAAGGTCGCCTATGATGCCATTCTTCTGACGTAAAAGTTGCAACCTCTTTCTTCCCGACTAATATAGTTTAGGGAAAAAGAAGGACGGGCCTGTCTTTGAATTCAAAGACAGGCCCTATTTTTTATCTTACAAAATTGTTGTACTGTTACGGGAACATTATATATGAATCAGGGATTTTGGAAAAAATTAAAAAAGCCGATTATGGTACTTGCGCCGATGGCGGACGTTACGGATGCGGCGTTTCGCCGCATTATCGCCAAATATGGAAAACCCCCTGTGATGTGGACGGAATTTGTTTCCGCCGACGGGCTTTTTCTCGGTGGCAAAGATGCACTTTTAAAAGACCTTTGGTTTACTCCCGCCGAGCGTCCGATTGTCGCGCAATTTTTTACCGCAAAACCAGAGATGATGAAGAAGGCGGCGCGACTTGCCGTCGAGCTTGGTTTTGATGGCATTGATATCAATATGGGCTGTCCCGATAGAAGTATTGAAAAACAAGGAGCGGGTGCCGCGCTCATGAAAACCCCCGCGCTTGCAAGGGAGGTTCTTCGTGCTGCACAAGCTGGCGCTGGAGACTTGCCCGTATCTGTTAAAACTCGTATTGGATACAAAAAAGATGAACTTGAAACCTGGCTTCCGGAATTACTTGCCGAGAATCCTGCCATGATAACTATTCATGCTCGCACACGAAAAGAAATGTCCGATGTTCCTGCGCATTGGGATGCTGTTAAACGTGCAGTTGAAATTAGAGATGCTCTTAAAAGCGAAACACTTATTTTTGGAAACGGGGATGTTTTAGACATTCCCGATGCAAAAAAGAAGGCAGAGGAGTCGAACGCTGATGGAATAATGCTTGGAAGGGCAATTTT
>JBBUCK010000057.1:0-1397 GCA_038057845.1 Patescibacteria group bacterium | reverse complement strand
ACATCACGGGGGAATGCAAGAGAGAAGATATTTAGCGACAACCCTGACAAAGAAAAATTTCTTGAAGCGTTAAACTCGGTGATAAAAAGATATAACTGGCTCTGTCATGCGTACTGTCTTATGGGCAACCATTATCACCTTCTCATAGAAACCCTTGATGCCAATCTATAGTGGACCCCAAAAACTGGACAGCAAAAAGTCGTCAACTTAGGATGGCTTTAAGGAGTGGAACTCGTGTCGTGATCCATTCACTTTTACACAACCCAGGCTTGACAGACAAATTTATTGTAGCTACACTAAATAAAATTCCAATGTATGAAGATCGAGTTCGACCCATCTAAAGATTCAGGGAATCAAAAGAAACATGGTGTTTCCTTATCTTTGGCCAGAGAGTTTGATTGGGAGGCCGCGTTAGTCTGGGTTGATAATCGTTTTGAATATGAGGAGGTGCGCATGATCGCACTCGTTCCAAAAGACGAAACCCTTTACTACGTAGCATTTGTTATGCGCAACGAGGCACAAAGAATTATCAGTCTACGCCGTGCTAATCGTCGGGAGGTAAAATACTATGCCAAAAATTTCTCATTATAAATCTAACAAATCTGCTATTCATATTCCGACCCCAGAAGAGGATAGGAGTATTACGATTGCCGCAAAAAGTGATCCCGACGCACAGCCGCTTACACCCAAGCAATTGAAAGCAATGATCCCGCTGAAGGGACTACGCGGGCGGCCTCAGTCCGAACACAAAAAAGTCCTTGTATCAGTACGCTACAGCCCCGAGGTCATCACCTACTTCCGATCCACCGGGGATGGTTGGCAGGGGCGTATGGATAAGGTACTTCACCAATACGTGACGAAAAACTTTCAAAGGGCTAGAGAGATATTAAGGAGCAATTAATTACCGTCATCTGTCGTCTTCCATTCGGATAGGCGACAACCGTCCTCTCGATTTGCAGCAAACAGGGTCAGGTCTTGAAATATAATAAGTAGTCTGCTAGGGTAACAGTAAATGGCCAGACCGTTACGAGTAGAATATGAAGGAGCAGTTTATCATATAACATCACGGGGGAATGCAAGAGAGAAGATATTTAGCGACAACCCTGACAAAGAAAGATTTCTTGAAGCGTTCAACTCGGTGATCAAAAGATATAACTGGCTCTGCCATGCGTACTGTCTTATGGACAACCATTATCACCTTCTCATAGAAACCCTTGATGCCAATCTCTCGATGGGAATGAGGCAGTTAAACGGTGTCTATACTCAGGCCTATAACCGAAGACACAAAAGACCCGGGCATCTATTTCAAGGCCGATACAAGGCACTCCTGATACAGAAAGAAACCCTAATCCGGACGTAAGGGGAGCGGCATGGGAGGATGAGGTCAAAACGGTCCA
>JBBUCK010000056.1:0-3756 GCA_038057845.1 Patescibacteria group bacterium | reverse complement strand
GCCTTTTGCAGTTGGGGGTCTTTTCCCTTCTCAATATCTTCCGGAGTTACAGGAACTACTGTGTCTGGAGTAAGTCCGTTCACAGAGATTGAAATGCCGTTTGGAGTAAGCCAGCGAGCAACAGTAACTTTAAGTGAGGTGTTAGTGGTAATTGGAACAAGTTCTTGTACTGACCCCTTGCCAAAGCTTTTTTCTCCAACGATTGTCGCGATACCATGTTCACGGAGCGCACCGGCAAGAATTTCGGAAGCTGACGCTGACCCTTGGTTCAAGAGAATAATAAGTTTTAGATTCTTATTGAAAATATCATATCCCTTACTTCGATGAAATTGCTGCTCTTCATTCCCTCCATAATCTTCAATTGCAACGACCTTGCCCGCAGGCAAGAACCAACTTGCCATATCAACTGCCGCTTCAAGGAATCCCCCCGGATTACCTCGCAAATCTAAAATGAGCCGATGGGAGCCGGAAAGAATAAATTCACGAAGTGCATTTCTAAAAAGGTTTGGCGATACCGCAGAGAAATTATAGAGTTGTAAGACAAAAATACCATCGGAACGCAGTTCAGTATCGAGTGTCGGAATATCGATAACGTCTCTTACCACAGATATCTCAAGGGGTTGTTTTGCGCCCTCTCTTACAATAGTAAATTTTACTTTGGTTCCTCTCTCACCTCGAATCTTCTTGATAGCCTCATCGATACTTAAATGCGCAGTCGTAACATCATCAATGGCAATAATTTTGTCTTGGGCCAAAATACCAGCCTTGTAGGCAGGAGTATTTTTAAGAGGTGATACAACAGTAAGCACGCCATCACGAATACCAATTTCCATCCCAACACCTTCAAAATTACCACTGATACTAGTTTCAAAAATTTCATTTTCTACTGGAGGTAGAAAGACCGTGTAGGGGTCACCGAGCGAACTCGCAAGACCCGAAATTGCTCCCCACACTTTTTCCTGGTCCGTGACTGCATGGTCAGTACTTGTTGAAGTAGAAACAAATTTTTCATTGAGAATATTCCATGTCCTCCAGAACAATGAAAAATCAACGTTTGAGGGTTTCCCCTCTTCTTTATTGAGAAGGCTGACTTGGTCAATCGGATTAATTGTATTATTCCTACCTATAAAAACCCCGAACGCAAAAGCGCCCACGATAAGAGAGATAGCAACAATGTACGTCGTTCCCCTATTCAAAAAATCAAGAAAATTTTTCATGTGTTTTTCAATTATGGCATGGCCTTATCTTCATGGTCAAATTAAAAAACGTTCGGATTTGCTTTTTAAAAAGCAAATTCTCACTCCAACTGGAAGAAGTTGAATATGTCGCTATTGCGAGTTCAGTATCTTTCTTGTCTGCACTCGTCAAATTGAAAAACGCGCGGTATAATGAGCCACATATATGGTTAACAGATTACAGTACGATAATATAACGTGGATTGATGTTTTGGGACCAACGGAGCCCGATATTTCTCTTCTCGCAAAAGAATTTGGAATCGACCCTGTTGTTGCGCATGACCTTCTCACACCAACACCAAAACCAAAAGTAGAAGTAAGTAACAACTATTTCTATACTGTGCTTCACTTCCCTGTTTCTAAGCACACACACTTGGAAGATAGTACGGTGCAGGAAATTGATTTTATTGTTGGGAAAAATTTTGTTATCACTGTTCGTTACGAAATAATTGACGCACTTGAACAACTCGCCAAGGAAGTAGAGGTTAAAACAATTGTTGATAAAGATATGGATAGGAGAAGCGGCAATTTTCTATTTTTTATTATGCTCAAGGAATTGTATGAGTCCGTGGAAAATGAACTTGCATACATCAATGATTGGATGCTGATTATTGAGAAAGGGATTTTTATGGGCCAAGAAAGAGAAATGACAATTTCCCTTTCTCACGCACTCCGTGTTCTTCTTGATTTCAAAAAGACAATGCGCCAGCATGGCCATGTTCTTCCCGCTATTTCCCTCTCAGGGAAAAAAATCTTTGGAGAGGATTTCGGATTCCAAATTGACGCGCTTGAGACCGAGCATGCGTATATCTTGGAAACCATTAATAATCATACTGAATCGGCGGTAGAGCTTCGCGAAACAAACAACTCCCTCCTCTCGACTAAGCAAAATGAAGTGATGAAAACTCTTACAATTATATCCTTCATTATGCTCCCACTTTCTTTAATCGCCGGAATTTTCAGCATGAATACAGCGCTTCCAATCGTTGGTACAAAGGGCGATTTTCTTATCGTAATTTCAATTATGCTTGCCTCCGCGCTTATCGTATTTTTCCTGTTCAAAAAGAACAAGTGGATTTAGGCAATGCTTTCTCTCTTCAACACATATACAGGAAAAAAAGGGATTTTCACACCAAAGGAAGATTCTGTTGTTTCTATGTATCATTGCGGGCCAACTGTGTACAAACATTCTCATATCGGGAACCTTCGGTCGTATGTATTTGCGGATATTCTCAAACGTACGATTCTTGAGGAGGGATTTAAGGTAAAGCAGATAATCAACATTACTGATGTCGGCCATCTCATAGGAGACCGAGATTCTGGAGAAGATAAGGTTGAAGTGGAAGCAAAAAGAGAGCATAAGAGCGCGCAGGAAATCGCAACTTTTTATACAGAAGAATTCTTTAAAGACCTACGCGCGCTTAACATCAATACCAAAGACACTCTTTTTCCCAAAGCCACGGAGCATATTGAAGAAGATATTGAACTTATCAAGCGTCTTGAAGAAAAAGGATACACATATGCGACAAAAGACGGAATTTATTTTGACACGTCAAAATTCAAAAAATACGGAAGATTGGGAAATATAAATCTCGCGGGCATTGAGGAAGGCTCACGCATCGGAATCAATGTTGAGAAGCGAAATCCGACTGATTTTTCATTGTGGAAATTTTCCCCGGAAGAAACGACACGACAGCAAGAATGGCAATCGCCGTGGGGCTTGGGATTCCCTGGGTGGCACATAGAATGTTCAGCGATGTCTATGAAGTTTTTGGGTGAAACGATTGATATTCATACCGGAGGCATTGATCATATTCCCGTTCACCATAACAACGAAATTGCTCAATCGGAAGGAGCAACAGGAAAAGAGTTCGTACGCTTTTGGCTTCATAATGCGTTTGTAAATGTGGACGGAGGAAAGATGGCGAAGTCAGAAGGGAATTTTGTTCGTCTTCAAAGTATTGTTGAACACGGCATCCATCCCCTCTCGTACCGCTATTGGTTGCTCACTGCGCATTATCGAACGCCAATTCTCTTTTCTTGGGAAGCCCTTGAAAGCTCTGACATCGCGCTACGAAAATTAAATGAACATTTGGAACGCATAGCAGAGGAAGGGGGTGTAATTGTTCCAATGTATCAAAATGAGTTCAAAGCTTTTCTTGAAGACGACCTTGATACTCCAAAAGCAATCGCTCTTCTCTGGAAACTTATAAAAGACGACACAGCTTCTGATAAAGATAAAAAAGCAACAATTCTGTATTTTGATCATGTGCTAGGACTTAACCTTTCTTCCCATCTTTTTGAAAAAAACACGATCGTGCCAAAAGAAGTCAAAGAACTCATTGAAAAACGAACAACTGCCCGTTCAATAGAAAATTGGCAAGAGGCTGATTCTTTACGTGACCAAATTCTTGCATTTGGTTTTGAAGTAAGAGATACCGAGCACGGGACGTTTGCATACAAAAGCCGTTCGTAATTTCTTTTTCAGAGCACGGATATTTTTGCGCTCAAAAATTCCTCG
>JBBUCK010000055.1:3251-6354 GCA_038057845.1 Patescibacteria group bacterium | reverse complement strand
ATCGATTACAAACTCCTATAAAGAAAAGAGCCACTGTAAGAAATTACAGTGGCTCAAAGAACTACCTTACTATCTTTCTCTTTTTATCCGTACAGAGGACAATCCCATACCGGGACCACGAACTGCTTCATACGTATGCCAAGCAGTATCAACAATGGGCCCGGTAGAATACCAGCCAAAACGACTACAGTAACCACTGGAATCCAGATCGGAACACCAAACACTGACGTTCTCAAACAAACGCTCACCAGTCACAAGAAAGTGGCCGATAATTGTGTAGAACAGTATTCGTGCAGTAGGCGTTTCTTCATCCGACCCCAGAAGCTTCTGCTGTTCCAGCCAGCTTTTGTCAGTTGATCCAACAACAGGTGTCTTTCTGATAAGCTGCCAACTAGCTTCACCTTTTTTGTTAACAAATACTTCTGCACATTTCCTACTGTACCAAGTGTTCTCAAATTCACGATATAATTCGCGGCCAGCTTTGTCTCGAATATCGAGAATAGATATCGGGAATGCTGCGACAAGAATGTGGGTGTCCCTACAGGACTTTAACACTTTTTCGTTCCATGGAATCTCAGCAAGATGAATAAGCTCTTCCTTACTTGGTCGTATTCCAAAATAATGAAACGCCTCATCAATGCCAAAGAAATTTTTACCCATGATTGAATGGGCCTGATCTTGTATATCACTACTCAAAGAACTATCTCTACCAAAGAAATCTTCCATGTATTAATCCTCCTTTCACACATTACTTAATATTAAGAACAGATTTTCTCCAAAAAATAAATTTTCTAATAAATTTATAACAAATTTATAGTACTTTGTCAATACCTATAAATTAACACATAGCGCAGGGAGATTATTTCGCTACTGCCATAGCTTCTTCAAATCGTACAGACAAAAGTTTAGAAACTCCGCTTGAGTCCATCGTCACTCCATAAAGAATCCCCGCGCGAGACATTGTCTCTCGATTGTGAGTGATAAGAATCAACTGACTTTTTTTGGCAAGATTCTCAATCATATCGCCATATTTCTTGGAGTTGGCTTCGTCAAGCGCAGCGTCCGTTTCATCAAGAACGATAAACGGCGGAGGGTTAACTTGCGAAACTGCAAAAAGAAGGGCAATCGAAGTAAGGGCGCGCTCCCCGCCGGAAAGCATCATCAAACCTTTAATTTTCTTGTGAGGAAGTGAAACTGAAACTTCAATTCCCTCTTCTACTTCCTCTTCCAGCATTTCTTCTCCTTCCGCCTCTTCAAGTGAGATGTCGGTATCTAAACGTTTTCTTTTTTTTTCTTCAACAACAAAAAGAGAGGCTGTTCCGCCGCCAAACATCAGCATAAAAAATTCTTTAAATTGGCGATTGATTTGCTCAACACCGTTTTTAAATTCAATATTAAGCTTTTCTTCAAGGTCCTTAATAAGAACTTGGAGGCTTTCTGCTGATTTTGTAAGGTCTAGAAGTTCACGGGCAAGGAATGCATCTCGTTCACTCACTTCTTGATGCTCTTTGACTATCTCCTCATTCCCTCCGCCCATATCTTCCAAGCGTATTTTTAATTTTTCAATTACACGTCGACGTTCCTCTTGAACATTGCGAGATTCGCCCATGATGGCTTCTTCTGAAAGCAAAACACTTTGATCATTTTTCACAGGAAAGTTTCTAAAATCAAGTACGGACGGCCCGATGAGCACTCCGGCTTCGGAAAGTTCTCGTTTGAACTCCTCATTTTCACGCCGAATTGTTATCTCTGTATTTTCTATTGCCTGCAATATCCTCCGTACCTCACCTTCCTGCGCCATAATACGAAAAACTTCTTTTTCCGCTTCTCGACTCGTATCTTTTTCCTTTTCAATACCCTCCTTGAGAGTGCGGTATTCTTTTTCAAAGGAAATTTCCTCTTCACGCAAGATTACAATACGTACTTCAATATTTTTTTTCTTCTCTGTAAGCGTTGAAATTTCTTTTTCAGAATCAATTACCAAAGGTGAACTATCCTGTCTGTGAGAGGAGATGAATGTACGCAATGAGGAGACAATCCCTCGTACAATTTCCTTAAGTT
This sequence comes from Patescibacteria group bacterium, assembly GCA_038057845.1. GTDB lineage: Bacteria > Patescibacteriota > Minisyncoccia > Phycocordibacterales > JAGLPS01 > JBBUCK01. The sequence continues at coordinate 4,293 of JBBUCK010000055.1, read as the reverse complement.
TAGAAATATCAGAGAGGGCCTCGCTTTCTTTTGCTTTAGTTTCAAGCTCCTCCGTGAAGCGTTCAACGTCTCTGAGCGGAATACTTCCCTCACCTCGCTCTTTTTCAATCGATTTTTGACGGGCAATTACACGTTCGATTGAAGAAACTTCTCCTTCAATGCGTCCAAGGTCGCGTGTCAAAGTATCCTTTTCATTTCGTACACGGCTAATCCTTTCTTCAAGGGAAATAAGTTGTTCTGTTTTTTCATCACGGCTACTTGAACTCTCGAGAACTTTTTTTGCATCTCCCAGTTCTTTCTCAAGTTTCTTTAATTCTGCCTCTGGTAATTTGCGTTTTTCTTCAAGTTCTTTTTTTGTGGCTGTAAGGTATGTTTCTTCACGTTTAAGATAATTTCGGTAAAGTCCTTGCAGTTCCTCTTTCATTCCCCGAGCTTTTTCTATTTTTTCAATTTGTTTTTGGAGAAATTTTAAGTGTGGAGCGATTTCCCGACGAAGCGATTGCACTGATTTGATATTTTCTTCCGTTTTTTCGAGCTTGCGTTCACTTTCAAGGCGTTTATATTGATAAATTTTGAGTCCAAGAGCGTCTTCAACCATTGATTTTCTTTCCTTGGGGCTTGCACTAAGAATTTTGTCCGCCTCGCCTTGAGAGATGATGTGATGTCCAGAAGACCCTATATGGGCCGAGGCAAGAAGTTCAAGAATATCTTTAAGACGAACTTGACTGCCGTTAAGAAAATATTGATTTTCTGAATCGCGAAATACAGAACGCTCTACTACTACTTCGTCAAAATCAATCGGTAAAAATCTTTTACGATTATCAAATGTAACTTTAACTGATGCTCGGTTCGCGCGGGCAAAAGTTTGCGAGCCATTCCAAATCAAATCCTCGCCCCTTTTCCCGCGAAGTGATTTGATGGATTGTTCTCCAAGAACAAAGCGAAAAGCTTCCGCAATATTTGATTTTCCCGAGCCATTCGGACCAACAATTGCCGTAATTGGGGACAAAAATTCAAGAGAACTTTTCTTCCCAAATGATTT
>JBBUCK010000055.1:1175-3151 GCA_038057845.1 Patescibacteria group bacterium | reverse complement strand
TGCTCGGCATTTTGCTTGGAACTTCCTTCACCGGAGGCAATAAGTTTTTCTCCAAGATGGACACCGACAACAAAGTGTTTGTCGTGGTCAGGGCCGCTCTCTCTCAAAATTTTATATGAAGGAGTAACGCTTTCTTTTTCCTGCGCTCGTTCTTGAAAAAGACTTTTTGCGTCAATCAACGCGCCACTTTTGATGATTGGGTCAATAAGAGGAATGATGTTTTCTAAAACAAATTTTTTGGTGTTTTCATATCCTTGGTCAAGGTAAATTGCGCCAATCACAGCTTCCACTGCATTTGCCACAATAAACTGTCGCGCTCGGCCAACGTCCTTGGATTCCCCTTTAGAGAGTAAAAGAAATTCGTTAATGCCAATCGCTCCTCCAACTTGGGAAAGAGTATTTGCGTTCACTAATGCAGCGCGATATGCGGTCAGTTCGCCTTCAGGTTTTTCTGGATATGTTTCGAAAAGATAGAGCGTGACAATCAGCTCAAGGACCGCATCACCTAAAAATTCGAGGCGTTCGTTGTGTTGGAGAGGAAGGTCACGATGTTCGTTTAAAAATGAACGATGAATAAAGGCCTGCTTCAAAAGGCCTTTATCGTTGAACGTTACTCCAACTTTTGTTTCAAAATTTGATAAATCTATCATGTTTATGATTTGGGATACTTTTGCAAGAGTATGTTAATCGCTTTTGTTACTAAAGGCAAGATGTCGTTGTACATATTGAGTGTGATAATGTCTGCCAACTTAAACCATTTAACATCGTCGAGCCCGCCTTCTTTCGTGAGTTTAACATCACCATACGTCGTTTCGGCAAGAAAATAAACAACGCGCTTTTTAATTTTCCCTTTTTCTGGGTCAAATGTGCCATATTCATTTTGGCCAAGTTTTTCAATGGGTATAATTGGAAGACCGATTTCCTCTTTAACAACACGGGCAACGCCTTCTTCGGGAACTTCTCCTTCATTTAAATGCCCTTTGGAGAGTGTCCAATAACCAAACACATCGTGAACAAGTGCGAGGTAAATAGTCTTTTTTTCCTTTGCATAAATCACTGCTCCAGCTAAACGTTCGATGGGTAGTTTGTCATCAGGAATGTCGGTTGGAAATTTCTTTTTCTTTGAAACCTCATCTTTGCCCGGCTCACCCATTTCTTTGTATACGGCTCCAAGTACACCGTTTACGAAACGTCCGCTTGTATCTCCCCCGAATGTTTTTGCAAGTTCAATCGCTTCGTTGATGGCGACTTTGGGTGGAACTTCAGAACGGTCGGAAAAAAGGAGTTCAGAAAGACCAATACGCAACACATTTCGGTCAATAACTGAAATTCTATCAATTGGCCAGTCTGGAGCGGCTTTTTCAATAATTCTATCGAGGTCTTTTTGTTTTTTCAAAACTGTGTCAGCAAGAGATTCCATAAATGAAAAATCTCCCATACCGGGAGCAAATTCCTCTGCATTTCTCTTAAGAATGGTTTTTAATTCTTCTGCCGTCTTCTGCGCAAAATCCCACTCAAAAAGAGTTTGCATTACTACTGACCTCGATAGGTGGCGATTGGCCATAATTCAATGTGCAAGCAAATTGCTAGCTTCCCCTATAGTATCAAGAAAACCAAAGAGACTCAACCTGCCCGACTTGCTGGGCAACTCGCAACAGGCGGGACCTATTTTCCTTCTTTGTGGTCCTTGTGATCCTTATGGTCTTTGTGAGCTTCTTCTTTCTTGCCAGCCTTTTTCAATTTCTTCTCTTTTTTTGCAATAGCCGCTTCCATATCGATAACCTTTCGGCCTCGATACTGCCCGCAGTTTAAACACACAGTGTGTCGCACTACCGGTTTCTTGCAATTTTGGCATGTAGTAATAGAAGGCTCTGAAAGAGCATGGTGAGATCTACGGTTTCTTGTGTGAGACCGCGTATGTCGCATTCGTATAACCATTCGGGTCAGTATAAAACAATTTATTAAAAAAGCAAGAA
>JBBUCK010000055.1:0-1075 GCA_038057845.1 Patescibacteria group bacterium | reverse complement strand
TTTTTTGATTTCACAATGTTGACTCTGCTGAAATCAATATATTCCCGAAAAGAGGGCTTTTGTTCTCGAATCATCTGCAAAGAAGCAAGAAGCAAGGCGCGATGACTGTGAAAAAGTTTCTTTACGGCTTCGGACAGAGGAACAAATTCGGGTGGTCTCCATTCTTCCCTGTATATCTCATCATTTGGTTCAATGATTGTGACATCTTTTCTCAAGGAAAGATTCATATCGGAAACATCACCGAAAAAAACAACCTGAAAGTGTTCTCTTCCCCCGATTGTTTTCAACATCATGGGACCTTTCTTCCATTTTCGACAGTTAAAATCCGCCCCCACTTTTTCCCTACACGCACGATTAAGAGTTGCATAATAACTTTCTCCGTCGCGTTGTCTGCTACCGGGAAGTCTAAGAATCCATTTTTTGGAATTTCCCTTTCTTCCTGGATACACCAAGATAAAGGGTTCCTTATCCGTTTCGTTGCTACGAATAATTATTCCGAGAGCATAATGCTTGCTCGTGGAATTCTCATTTCTTCTCGGATACGGTAATGGTAAACGATTTTCCATTTTAATCACCGTCCTTTTGTAGTTGTTTTTTTGGTTACAAGGAACCTTGGCTCGACAAAAAAGAATATCTCTAGCAAAGATAGTAACAAACATTATAAGTCTTGTCAATTATTATTAATTAAAAGAAAACCCCGACACGTGTACGTGTCGGGGTCGTTTTGTGTGAAGCCTAGCTTCAACTCAATGTGGATTGACCACGCAAGCTGTAAAAAAACATAAAACAAATGAGAATAAAGAGGATTGTAACAACACTCACAACGAGTGTGAGTCCCCCTAACTCAAGGCCGCTCGGAAGCGAGTAAGATGCACCCATGAGAAGCGCAATTATGGCAGGTATCCAGAGTGTCATCACCGCGTTGTAGAAATACAAGAAAACAAACAAACAAAAAACAGTGATAGCTTTCGAAAGACCGAATTCCATCTTTTCTCCTCCTTATATTTAAGAAACGTTAATGTGCAATCTTTTCTTTTTGCATAATAACAAACAAACGAGGTTTTGTCAAACAATA
>JBBUCK010000054.1:0-1048 GCA_038057845.1 Patescibacteria group bacterium | reverse complement strand
ACGTGTGTGTATACCAGTTCCACCACCTGGGCTCTTAACGGCTTTTAGTTATTAGTCCTTAGCGTGTAGGACAAAAAATTCCTGAAGGCTAAAAACCGCAAACTATAAGCTACTTAATACTTGAGGGATATCGGTATTATGCATAAAGTTTCCTTTCTTTTCAATCCTATCCGCCTCTTCAACAGAGCAAACAAAAAACGGCCTCGTGCCGTTTTTTTATTCTGAAACTTTAACTTCTTCTTTTAGTTCTTCTTCTTTAGCTTCAATAGTTTTTTCCATATCGGGAAGTGCTTGGATATTTCGCATCTCGCGACGAACATCTTTAGCAGCCTTGTACTTGATGTGATAAAGCTTTGCGCGCTGAACTTTTGACCGTTTTACAAATTCAACCTTGTCAATCATTGGAGAATAAAGAGGAAAAATCTTTTCAACACCAACACCACCCATAACTTTATGAACGGTAAAAGTGCCTCCAGGCTCTGTGCCATGTTTACATGCAATCACAAGACCTTCAAAAGCTTGAAGGCGGAATTTTTCTCCTTCCTTAATCTTTTGCCATACACGAACAGTGTCCCCTGACCTAATGCCAAGGTTTTTTCGTTCAGTCATGTTGACCGGAGAAATTTTTATAGAAGTCATATCCATAGCCACACAATCTATCATGGAAACTTTTCTTTGGCAACTTCTTTCTAGAAAAGGGAAATGGCAGCCTCAAAATCACTTGGATATGGAGCTTTCACGACTACCTTTTTGCCTCCGAGCGGGGTAAATGAAAGAGAAAGAGCATGGAGAGCAAGACGTTTAAATCCAAGCCCTGATTCACGATTTTTGGCATATAATTTGTCGCACACAACAGGATACCCGAGAGCTTTGAAATGAACTCTGATTTGATGGGTTCTTCCTGTTTTTGGTCTTGCTTCAACAAAAGAAAACATGTTGGAGCGTTTGAGTACTCGATAGTAGGTTAGCGCTTCACGCAACTCTCCTCGCGCACCCTCTTCTGCAGAACGCATACGAAAATCTTTTTTGCTTCTACCTATTGGAAGAC
>JBBUCK010000053.1:13585-18359 GCA_038057845.1 Patescibacteria group bacterium | reverse complement strand
TTTTTTATTTTAAGAATTCTTGTCTTATCGTTTGAGTGAAAATTTGCTTTTCAAAAATCTTGCGGAGCCTGACGAAGGCGAGCAGAGAAAAATTCAGTAGAATTTTATCGTGTTTTTGAAAAGCAAATTTGAGCGGGTTTTTAATTTATTTCATAAATCACGTCCTTGCGTTCAACGACAACTTTCCATTTATTTCGTTTCGCTTCCTTGTAAAGTTTCATATTGGGGTTGAAACAAATCGGATGTTCAACTAGGTCAAGCATCGGAATGTCACCTTCGGTATCGCCAACGCCAATTGACCCTTTAAGTGTAAGCCCTTCTTTTTCTATCGCCCGTTTTACAATATTGGCTTTGTTAGAGATCAAGTGTAAATCGGTAATTTCCCCCGTAAATTTGTCTTCTGGCCCCAATTCATAGAGTCTTCCATAGACCTTGTTAAAACCCATGTGCGCGCAGAATTTATCCAAGATTGCCTTGGGAGACTGCGATATTGCGAGAAGAAAATAATTTTTCTTTTTGCATTCAAGCAATAAGTCCCGCGTGTAACGATACATATGATTTTTTTGCTGTTCAAATACATCATTTCCAGCTTCAAGGAAATCTTTATAAGAAACTCCCTTAAGATTTTTCACAAAAACTGCAACAACTGCTTCTATATAATTTTCGTAGTTACCCTCTCGTTCAAGCCATTCTCTATATTCTTTCTGATACTTGGTTCGGGCACTCACGGGGAATAAACCTTTTTCAATGAGGCGTTCAGTGATCTCAATTAAGAGACTTGAACGAAAAATGGTACCGTCAATGTCAAAAATGGCTACTTTCTTCATCCCGATAGTGTCAGTCCCGATAGTGTTGTATTGTCAACACTATCGGGACGTGAATATTAACTATTAATGTTTCTTTATTTTTCATCTTTTTTACTTCTTAGAACATAGACATAAAAAAATTTGTTGACACTATCGGGATTCATTTCCTTCATCCTAGCACTTTCTCGCGAGAGCCAAAACATTGTGATACAGTCTAAGTGAAAGGGGAAGTAACTTCCTTCGTCTTACCAAGATGAGTAAAGCTGAAATTAGCACAGAAAAGCGTTTTATAGAGGCCTTTGAGGTGTATTCGGATGCTCTTTTCAGGCATTCATTTTTTCGCATAAGTGATAGGGAAAAAGCACTGGACCTTGTGTCAGAAACATTTATGAAAACGTGGGACTATGTTGTCAAAGGGAAAGAGGTGGATGATTTTCGTCCATTTCTCTACAGAGTGCTTAACAATCTCATTATTGATGAGTATCGGAAGAAAAAAGCAGTTTCCCTTGATGAATTTCTAGAGAAGGAAGGCGCGTCAGAAGGAGATGTGCCTGCATTACATTTCAATCCTAAAGAGGAGATCGAACTTCACCTTGATGCAAAAGAAGCAATTAAAGCTATAACAAGTTTACCGGAAAAATATCGGCAGGTTATCACTATGCGTTTTGTTGACGGTTTTTCACCCAAAGAAATTTCAGAGCTTGTAGAGGAGAGTGAAAATGCTGTGTCAGTAAGAATCCACAGAGGCTTGGCTCGATTACGTGAGACATTACACTATGACTAATTTTGAAAAACAACTACATACTATTTCCCGATTAATTTCCCTGACTTCTGCAGAGAAGGGGGAAATGCGCGCCACACTCAAGCGCTATATGAATATGCGACCAATAAATCAAAAGCATGTATATAACACACGGCTTGTAATGATTTTATTTCGAAATCCTATAAGTGCTTTTCTTGTTTTCACTCTTTTTTTAGGAAGTGGAATTTCTTTTGCCGCTGAAGGAGCGTTACCAGGAAGTCTATTGTATCCTATTAAGGTTTCTGTGAACGAAGAAGTTCGAGGCGCGTTAACGATTTCTCCTGAAGCAAAAGCACAATGGGAAACAGAACGCATTGAACGTCGTTTGGCGGAAGCAATAACTCTTTCCGTGTCTGGTAAACTTGATGTAAAAAATCAGACAGAAATTAAAACACAATTTGAAAAACAAGTTGAAAAAGTGACCGAACATGTAGGGGAGTTTGAAAGTCAAAATCCGGAACTTGCGCGTGAAATAAACTCGCGCTTTGAAGCAACTCTCGATGTTCATGAAGAAGTGCTTGCTCATATTCGATCTTCTGATTCAAAAGACTCAAACGCGAATGATATTTTAAATACACTTCGCGAAAAAAGAGGAAAGAGAGAAAAAAGAGAAAAAAATCTTAAGGAAAACGCAACGACTATGTCTTTTGAAGTCCCTGTTGAGGAGCGCACCAAAACAGCTGCACCGGCCTTAGAACTAGAGTCGACTGAAGTTTCAACGGAGGAGACTTCCCTTACAGTCAGAAAATCAGCAGCAGAAAGAATAGGGAAAGAGGCTAAGTCAGAACTTGAGCATATGCTCAAGTTCATAAAAGAAATCGAAAAAGGCTTCACTTCGGGAACTGTTGAACAAGCAAAAATAGGACTCAAGGACGCTCAAGCTTTACTTAAGGATGCAGAAGTTGCGTTTGAAATGGAAGAATATGACTTAGCTTTCTCATATTTTCAAGATATTCTCAATAGTACCTATAGACTTCAAGTACTTTTACGCGCTGAACAAAAACACGGAATCAATGTTTTTTCTGAAACAGAATTTGAGATTGAATTTTAATTCGTAATTACATTTATTAAATGTATACACTTGTTTTGATACGTCATGGAGAGAGTATCCTCAATGCAAAGAATCTTTTTACTGGTTGGGAAGATACGGATTTAAGTGAAAAAGGAATTTTGGAAGCAAAACGGACAGGAGATGTCTTACGCAGCAATCAATTCACTTTTGATATTGCGTTCACTTCTTATCTTAAAAGAGCAAGCAAGACTCTCGAAATTATACTTAACGAGATGAAACTAAATATTCCGATTCATTCATCTTGGCGTCTTAATGAACGTCACTATGGATCTTTTGAAGGTTTAAATAAAGACGAAGTAAGAAAACAATATGGCGAACATCAGTTTGAAATTTGGCATCGCGGATATGATGTTGCTCCACCACCTGTTTCTTTGGATGATTCTCGATATCCCGGTAACGATGTAAAATATAAAGATGTGCCCAAAGAAGAATTGCCGCAAAGTGAATCTCTTAAGGACGTAGAAGCGCGGTTCATGCACTATTGGATAGATGCAATTGTTCAAGAAATAAAAAAGAATAAAAGAATTCTCATTGTAGCGCATAACAATACCCTGCGGGCGCTTATCAAAAACTTAGATAAAATTTCCAATGAGGATATTCCAAGCCTAAGTATTATTACTGGTGTTCCTCTCGTCTATGAACTTGATGAGACGCTTACACCAATAAGGCATTTCTACCTCGGGGAAAATATTTAGGAGTAACATTACCTACTGTGATAGAATACAAACAAAATTATTTTAAAATAAAATTTTAATGTCAAAAAGAATCTTCATTCCCCTTGCTTCGATTGCCCTTGTTGCAATTGTTATTGCATTTGTCACGATATCGAAAGACAACAAACCAGTCGTTATCCGCAGTTTTGAAGAATGCGTCAAGGCAGGCTATCCCGTTCTCGAATCTTATCCACGACGTTGCAAGGCGCCAAGCACTGAATTTGTAGAAGATATTGGCAATGAAATTGAAAAGCAAAACCTCATAAGGGTGAATATGCCGAGAGCAAATACAGTCATCGAAAGTCCTCTTGTTATACAAGGTGAGGCTCGCGGATTTTGGTTTTTTGAGGCTTCTTTTCCAGTCCATCTCTTTGATGTAGAAGGAAATAAAATTGCCACAGCGATTGCACAAGCGCAAGGTGAATGGATGACGGAAGACTTTGTTCCTTTCGAAGCAACGCTTACATTCGATTCTGTATCGACTGAAAGGGGAATGCTTATTTTTCAAAAAGACAACCCTTCTGGATTGCCCGAGCATGATGATGAATTACAGATTCCTATCACATTTAGTAAAGAACTTATTACTCCCAATCCCAATCGCGAGTGTAAGCCCACAGGGTGTAGCGGACAAATTTGTTCAGATGAAGATGTGGCGACGACATGTGAATGGTCACCAGTCTACTCTTGCTATCAGAATGCTGAATGTAAAAGGCAAAATAATGGCAAATGTGGATTTACAGAAACTCCCGAACTTACGAGCTGTGTTAATAGTACAAAATAGCTTATGGATTCAATAGTAAAGTCTGATATTTTTTTCTTCGTGGCTACTGTCGCCCTAGTACTCGTTTCTCTCATTGTTGTTATTGCATTTATATATCTTATTCGTATTCTTTCTGATATTTACCATCTTTCTCATAAGATTCGTGAAGAGGGGGAAGGAATGGTCGACGATGTTCACTCGTTTCGGATGAAAGTTAAGAAAGAAGGAAAGAAAGCGGGAGATTCAATCAATTCATTTTTCGGTTTTAAAAGCAAGAAAAAGAAATAATTACACGTTTTCCACATGAACAAACAAAACAAAGTTACTATTGGTATGGCACTTGGGGCTGCGGCAGTTGCGGCGGGAGCAGCGGCATATTTTCTCTATGGAAGTAAAGATGCAGAAAAAAGACGCACAAAAATAAAAGGATGGATGCTTAAAGCAAAGGGTGAAGTTCTAGAAAAAATTGAAGGATTGCAAGAAATTAGCGAGCAAGAATACCGTGCTATTGTTGGCGAAGTATTATCACGATACGCCAAGATGAAACATATAGGTGTTTCAGAAGCTTCAGCTCTTGAAAAGGAACTCAAGAAATATTGGGCACATTTTAAAAAAGAACTT
>JBBUCK010000053.1:0-13485 GCA_038057845.1 Patescibacteria group bacterium | reverse complement strand
TTCAGCTCTTGAAAAGGAACTCAAGAAATATTGGGCACATTTTAAAAAAGAACTTACTACCACAGGTAAGAAAGTTGCAGGAAAGACAAAGAAAAGTCTCAAAAAAGTAGTTCGCGCTGCCAAATAAAAAAGCATTAACCTATTTTAAAGTCCCTCTATTTAGAGGGGCTTTTTTAACGTGTGTCTTTTATTTCAAGCGCTGGCCGTATTGCGAGAAGGAGGATTCCTACAAGGACGAGGAAGGTAAAACGATACGGCAGTGCCCCGAGAGCAATACCAGCAATGAGGGGGGTAATAATAAAAGAGATAGGACGGGCCATACGGAAAACGCTGATAGTATCAAAATTGGCGGCATTTACATGTTTGAAAAAATAGCTTTCTGTCATAATTTCAACGGCGCTTGCCCCAGTTCGGGTAAGGAAAAGAATGATTGCCCAGAGAATAAATGAAGGCACAGTGAGATATGAAATCAAAGATGTTGCCGCAGCGGTAATCGCAAGTCCTGCTACGAGTATCTCTTTCTCACCGAAGAATGTATCAGCGATTTTTCCTAAGGGTAATTCAAAAAGAAGGAAGGGGAGAAGCATGAAAGTAAACAATATTCCGAGCTTATCCCATGTGAACCCTATGTAGAGAGAAAGATAGATAGGTGTATAGATAACCATCCACGCATAGAACATTTGCAATACAAGATTTACGACAAAAATATTGCGCAAATTTCTGTCTTTTCTAAATACTTCAATTTCTTTACTAAAACTTACAGGACGAAATGTTTCTTTAGATTCCTTAAGATATTTTCGGATAAGGATAAATGTTGGTATCAGAAACAAAGCGGAAGCAAGGTACACTCCACCAAAGTCCCCTCGAGGTAAAAGAAAAGCGACAACAGTAGGAGCAATAACAAGCGCTGTATTTGCAAGAGTGAGATACAAACCTCTTATTCCTCCAGTCTCCGTTTCTTTTGTTGAGTGTTTTTCAACAAATATATCAAGTCCGAAACTTACAAGACCTACTACTGCGCCATGTAGAACAAAAAAGAAAGCGATAAGAGCAAGCGAGGAACTAAATGTCAGTCCAATTACTGCAATAAACTCAAGAATAAGATAACTTAGTGTAAACGCTTGATTTCCTATTTTACTTAACAACTTTGGCGCAGTAAGTAGGAGAAGTAGGCTGCCAATAGACCCTAAGGCGTACAAGAGACCTATAATCCCTTCCGTAGCGTAAAGGTTGAGAAAGGAAGAGTTTATGTAGAGGATAAGGAAGAAATGAAAGGAAAAAAGAAGATTCGCAATATATACGATAGGTAAGAGGTTATCTTTTTGTAAGAATGGGAAACGCATACGTTTATTGTATCTAAAGGGGGTCGGGGTGAGAAGTGAATACATGAAGCTTTGCAAGACTCATTGAGGATTTTTATAAGCGAAGCGAAGTAAAAAGTCCAATGAGTGGACAGTTCCTGTAAGGAAAAAAGAAACTTTTCCTTCCCTCTCTATATTGGGGACTAAAGACCGAGAATAACCGGAATAACAACTGGGCTCTTAGCGGTTTTTTGAAAGAGATAGTTACTTACCGTTTCTGTAATGCTATCTTTAAGTCTGTCAAAATCTATCGGACTCATGTTTTTTGCCGCATCTTCAACTGTTTTTTTGATGATAATTCGTGTTTCTTGAAGTAATTCTTGAGATTCACGCAAATACACAAATCCTCGGGAAATAATATCTGGTGATTTTCGTAATTTTCCAGTTTTAAGATTAAGTGTTGCGATAATAACGAACATGCCGTCTTTAGAAAGTGATTTTCGATCTCGAATAACCACTTCTTGCGTATCGCCAACTGCAAAACCATCAACTGTCATCATTGTGACAGGAGCTTTTTCTTTATGGATGAGAACTTTCTCTCCTTTTTCAATATCAATAAGCATACCGTTGTCGGCGATGATAACGTTTTCTTTAGGGAATCCAGCATCAATCACTGCTTGCGCATGATTTCGAAGCATTGAATGATACCCATATCCAGGCATAAAGAACTTGGCGTTAACTTTTTTATTTACCCAAATAAGTTCTCCGGTATTTCCATGTCCAGTTGAGTGAACGTCCGATGCGCGGTAATGAATAATTTTTCCCGCGCGACGATATAGATTGTCCTTTAATTTTTGAACATCAAGTTCATTCCCAGGGATGACAGAAGAGGAAAGAACAACAGTGTCACGCTCACTCAACGTTATAAGTCTATGCTTCCCTGTAGCAATACGCATGAGGGCCGCAAACTCTTCACCTTGCGCACCGGTAGCAAGAATAATAATTCTGTCTGGAGGATAATTTCCGATATCTTCAACTGGGATAATCGTTCCTTTTTTAATTTCAAGTAAATTACTAAACTGTGCAATATCGATGTTTGTTTTAATGCTTCGTCCTTCCGTAACAACTTTTTTACCATATTTCTCGCATGATTTAATGATATGTATCATTCGTTGGAACTGTGAAGCGAATGTACCGATAATAAGGCGTCCTTTCGATTCTCTGATGATATTATCAATGTTATCGTTAACGACTTTTTCAGGAATAGAAAAACCAGTTCTTTCCGCATTTGTCGAGTCTGCAATCAAAAGGATGTTTTTTTCTTTTCCAATACGGCTGAATGTGTCTTGTTCTTTTTCAGAGGGAATCTGGTTTTCATGTTCAAGTTTAAGATCTCCGGTCAACACAACATTTCCCCACGGTGTGCCGATAATCGCACCCATTGACCCAGGGATTGAGTGGGTCACAGGGAAAGGGGTAAGGGACAGTTTTCCAAGGGAAACTTTTTCCCATTCCTCAATAATTTTTATAGTAAGTGGAGCCACTCCAGGAAATTCTTCCTGACGTTTACGTATCATGAGTGCCGTGAGTTCCGCCGCATAAATTGTTGGATTACCGATTCTTTCCATAATGTAGGGAATTCCTCCGATGTGGTCCAAGTGACCATGCGTAATGAACACCGCACGAATCTTATCTTTTCGTTCTTCAAGGTAGCGCGTGTTAGGGAGAATATAGTCGATACCAGGAGCATCCTCACCTCCAACGAATTGGAAACCAATATCTGAAATAATAATATCTTCCTTTGTTTCAAAGGCGAGCATATTTTTTCCCACTTCCTCAACACCACCGAGTGGTATAACACGAACTACTCCTTCCTCTACGGGAGGAAGTTTAACTTCCTTTCTAAGAATTGTACTGTCTCTTCTGATAACCTTCCTTTCTATCTGTCCTCTACCATGTTGGCGAGAACGACGTGGTCGATCTGTTCTGGATTGATGCTGCGTAGTAGGACGGGAAGTACTAGTATGTTGTTGCGTATGACGTGAGGGAGTGCTATGTTGTTGCGTATGACGTGAGGGAGTGCTGTGTTGTTGCGTATGATGCGAGGGAGTGCTGTGTTGTGATGGGGTAGCAGCACTTCTGCTTCCTGCATGGTACGGTCGACGTCGTGTTCTTTGTGCAAAATGTTCTGCACTTCCTGATGTTTTTGAGGAAGAGGCAGAATGTGCCACTCCTTCTTTTTTCTGAGGTTGATATGAGTCAGTCATTTAAGATAATAAGATTGTTAATAAATTGAAATTGTTTAAAGAGTTTTTTCTCGCACAAAGAATTCCCACACTTTCTCTGTTTCTACGTACCAATTACTTACATCAAGAAAACGCTCGGAAGGGGTCGTCATTTTTCCTAGATTTATGTTCCTAACTCTATTTGATGTTACATAAATGAAGTCTGGCGAGTAGGTAAAGACTGCCGGAATATCTTTTTGTATTTCTTTCTCGAATTTTTGGTATTTATCTCTTCGTAGCGCGGGATCAAGTGTCGTTCGAGCCTCTTCAAGGATTTTATCGACAGTAATATTTGTATACATTGCGATATTTAAACCCGGATCATTTCTTTGGGACGAATGCCAGAAGGGGAAAAGGTCAAGGTCCCGTCCAACTACTTCCCCAAAAAGCAGCGCGTCATATTTTCTTCCACGAATAATGTCTTGATTCAAATCTCCCGGTTCAAAGATTTTAATATCTACATTGACCCCAATTTTGCCCCACTCTTCTTTGATAATTTCTGCTGCCTGTTTAAGTTCTGGCACATTTGATGTTGAAAGGGAAAATTGTAATATGTTCCCTTTCTTTTCCATAAAGCCGCTACTCGAAGCAAGTTTCCAGCCATTGTTTTCAAGAATTTTTTGCGCCGTTTCTACATAATCTGGTGCTGTTTCTATCGTCGCTTTTCCTGCCACATATTCAGGGAGTATCGGGCTACTAATGGCAGAGCCGTATCCCTTCAACACTTCCCGCACAATTCGGTTTTTATCGAGACCAATATTAAGGGCTTCTCTAATCTCTTTGTTTGTAAACAAAATTTGTTGGTTTTGATTAAAAAATACTGCAAATACTCTTGGCAATGTTGCGTGTTTAATTTCCACCCCTTCTTTTTCAAGTCCTAGAGCAACAACAGGGGAAACCCCATTGATTCCTTCAACTTCTCTCTTCTTATATGCGTTTAAAAGCTCTGTTTCGTTTGAATAAAACTTGATAAGAATTTCTTTGATGTAGGCTTCCCCGAGGGCATACTTTTTAAACGCTTTGAGCTGATAACGAATTGGGAGGCCACTGGAATTCCTTTTGATGGTTGAAACCATGTAGGGCCCTGAACCTATTGGTTCAACATTTAAACTACTGAATGGAAATTGTTCAGCGCTTGCATCTTTCCAGATATGCTTCGGTAAAATTCCAAGCGTGAGGTTTTCAAGAAAAGGGACATAGGCTTGCTTTAATATGAAAATAATTTCCTTTTCATTTACAACTCTAATCTCGACTCCGTCCCAACTCGCACGACGAGAGCTCTTCAAGAGTGGGTCCTGCGCACGTTCTATCGTGAATTTAACATCCTCTGTTGTTACTTTCGTGCCATCATGGAAATAAATGTTTTCCTTCAACACAAACGTATAGACCTTTCCATCAGGTGAAATACTATAGTACTCACTTAAATCATTTATAAGGCTACCATCAGGCGTTGCCTTAAGAAGACCTGAATATACAAGGGTAGTGAGGTCACGGTCCGCATCTGAAATAGCTAAAAGGGGATTAATAAAGCGTGGAAGTCCGATGACACCTTCACTCACACTTCCACCTCGAGCAGGAATTTCAACCAAAAATGCATTGTTTACTTTTGCCGCAAGTCCGGCGCTTGTGATAAGGCAGATTGTTACGAAAAAGAAAAAAATCAAACGTTCAGTAATTGAAAATTTATCAACAAAGGAATACAAGCGGTCAAGCACTGGAATCTTAACTTCCTTTGAGAGAATAGATTGGAGATTTTGCGTGTTCACGAAAGTTAAATAGAGAATGGTTTTACGAAATCGTAAAACATTGCCTTGAGGCTTTTAGAAAATAATTTTAAAGCTTTTTAGAATAAAAGCGCGAGAAATGTGGAAATAATAAACAGAATAGTAACAACGATTGTTACATTGAAAATTACTTTCTCAAACCCTCGTCTTGAGTAATGGGTAGATGAAAAACCATCAACACCAAAACCACTTCCTAAACCTGCTTCTGAACGTTGGATGAGAATACCCAGAATGAGCAAGATCGAGAGGAGAATTTGTATATACGGTAATACCGAAGGCAAATTCATTACCGAAACACTATAGCAAAAGGTCAAAAATTAATCAACCCCGACAGTGATCCGCCTCCGCTTTGCGGAGTGGCGGCGGCCACTATGGGCGGCCTATCACTATCGGGGTCAACCTCTTATAATTTGACAGTCTATGTTATTGGCATAGAATATAGAACACAATTTTACTAAACCCTTTATTTAAGGCCTATGAAGAAACAAAATTCAAATCAAAAAAGTGGCACAATCCAACCATTGGGTGACAGAGTCCTTATTAAGCCAATTTCTGCCGACGAAAAGAAAACTGCATCCGGAATTATTATCCCCGACACAATAGATAAGGAAAAGCCAGAACAAGGAATAGTCATTGCGGTTGGGGAAGGGAAATATGACGACGGAAAACTAATTCCGGTCTCTGTTAAAAAAGGTCAGAAAGTTGTATTTTCTAAATATGGATATGATGAAATTAAAATTGACGGAGAAGAATACTACATTTTAGAAGAGAAAAATATTCTGGCGATAGTGAAAGGGTAATTAACTACTTAAAGAACATATGGCAAAACAAATTTTATTTAGTGAAGATGCGCGAAAATCTCTTAAACGGGGGGTTGATACTGTTGCTGATGCGGTAAAAATCACTATCGGTCCGCGCGGACGCAATGTTGTCTTAGACAAAGGATACGGAAGCCCAATGATTACAAACGATGGTGTTACGATTGCCAAAGAAATTTCTCTTATTGATAAATTCGAGAACATGGGTGCCGAAATCATTAAAGAAGTAGCCACAAAAACAAATGATGTGGCTGGTGATGGTACGACAACATCGGTCATCCTTACTCAAGCTCTTGTTTCAGAAGGAATGAAGCATACAACGATGGGAGTTAACGCTATGGGTGTTCGGATGGGTATTGAAAAAGCGGCGGAAGAAGTCGTTGCTATACTTAAAGGTATTGCAAAGGTAATTAAGTCAAAGGACGAAATTAAACAAGTTGCGACAATTGCCGCCGAGTCCCTAGAAATCGGAGCGATTATCGCCGATACTATTGAAAAAGTGGGGAAAGACGGCGTTGTGACTGTTGAAGAATCTCAAACGTTTGGGGTTGAATCCGAAGTAGTTGGAGGAATGCAATTTGAAAAAGGCTACGTCTCTCCATATATGATTACTGACTCTGAACGAATGGAAGCAGTCTACAAAAATCCTTTAATTTTACTTACTGACAAAAAAATCTCGTCAATCAAGGAAATTCTTCCACTTCTTGAAAAAATTTCACAGACAGGAGGAAAAGACGTTGTTATTATCGCTGAAGATGTTGAAGGTGAAGCCCTTACAACCTTCATTGTGAATCGTTTGCGAGGCTCATTTAACGTTCTCGCAATCAAAGCTCCAGGATATGGTGACAGAAAAAAGGAAATGCTTGCTGATATCGCAGCAACTATTGGAGCTAAGGTGGTTTCCGAAGAGTTAGGTATTAAACTTGAAAGTGCAGAACTTACTGTTTTGGGTCACGCAAATAAAGTTGTCGCTACTAAGGACCATACTATTATTGTAGGTGGTAAGGGAAAGAAATCTGAAATTGAAGCTAGAATTCTCCAGCTTAAAATGCAAAAAGAGCAGAGTGATTCAAAGTTCGATGTAGAAAAATTAGATGAGCGAATAGCAAAGCTTGGGGGTGGAGTAGCTGTCATCCACGTCGGTGCAGCAACAGAGACCGAAATGAAATATCTCAAACTTAAAATTGAAGACGCGGTTAACGCGACCAAAGCGGCCATCGCCGAAGGCATTGTCGCGGGTGGCGGAAGTGCTTTTATTCGTGCTGGGAAAAAAATATCCGGGAAAAAAGTATTTGCAAACGAAGCTGAAAAAATCGGATGGGACATAATGTGCAAAGCTCTTGAGGCCCCTCTAAAAAACATTGTTATAAATGCAGGCAAAGAAGATGCCGCCGTCATTATAGAAAAAATACGCAACGCCGAGGGAGAAAACGCCGGCTATGATGCACTCAATGATGTGTTTGTGTCCGATATGTTTAAGGTGGGAATTATTGACCCTGTGAAAGTGACACGGACAGCGGTTCAAAACGCTGCATCAGGTGCGGCAATTCTTCTCACGACTGAAGCCGCAATTGCAGATGCTCCTAAGGAAGAAAAATCAGGAACTCCTAATATGCCGGACATGGGCGGTATGGGGGGATACTAACAATATCTGTTTATCCGCTTTAACTGGAAGATAGGGAAGAAGAGTTCTTCTCGTTTTATGCTAGAATAGCTCTATATGAGTTCTAAGAAAATCTACTATGGAAGATATTAAAAAATTTTTCTTTAGCAAAAAAACCTTTATTGTCGTACTTATTGCAGTGGTACTTGCTGTCATTTTTCAAAATACTTCGCCGCAGCCAATTCCTCTTGGTGCCCCTTCTTGGAGTGGAATTACCAACTCTTCGGAAGGTATAGATAAGGGTGCCCTCAAACGTTCTTATCCGGGGATAATTTATGATGAATCACCCGCAAGCACCGCAAAAATCAATGTCTCACAGCGGAAAATTGTCAAAAATGCCAATCTTTCACTCATTGTGCGTAACCTAGATAGCGCTATCCGTTCTATCAAAGCGACTGCGAGCGATCTTGGAGGTTTTATTGAAAGTCTAACCGTCTCTGAAGATGGAGTAGTAATCTTGCGTCAGGATATTAAAGAAAACCGAACACGTTCAGGCTACCTTGTCGTTCGTGTTCCTACCGACAAGCTTGAGGCTGCCCTTGATCGCATCAAAGCCGAAGCGATTAAAGTTTCTTCAGAAAGTGTCACAAATCAGGACGTAACAGAACAATTTATCGACCTTGAAGCGCAACTTCGCAATCTCAAACGTGAAGAAGATGGCTATCTTAAAATCTTTGACCGAGCAACAAAAATTGAAGATATTTTGAATATCTCTTCACGTCTTTCTGAAGTACGTGGAAGGATTGAAAGTCTTCAAGGACAAATCAACTACCTCTCACGCACAATAGATATGTCTATGATTTCCATCGCCCTGACATCAGAAGCTGACGTTGAAGTCTTTGGTGTTGTGTGGAGTCCAATTGCTGTCGTAAAGGAAGCAATCCAAAATATGCTTGAAAGTGTTGTCGGATATATAAACGCTCTAATTCGTCTTGTTTTTTCACTTCCGATTCTTATTCTCTGGATAGCAACGTTCGGAGGTTTCTTATTCCTTCTCTTCAAGCTATTTGAGTTTCTTAAAAAAGTGATGTTTAATAGGTAACAGTTATCAACTAATTATTTTAGTATGCAATTTAACTACATTATTCTCGTAATTTTGGCGGTCCTTCTAGTTTGGTTCGCGTCCGCATATAACGGCTTTGTCCGTCTCATCACTCGTGCCAAAGAATCGTGGTCTGATATCAATGTTCAACTTAAGCGTCGTTACGACCTTATTCCAAACCTTGTAAATACTGTTAAAGGTTACGCTACTCATGAAGCGTCTGCCTTTGAAAATGTTACAAAGGCTCGCGCAGCAGCTATGGGAGCTCAAACGATTGATGACAAAGGAAAGGCAGAGAATATGTTGACTGGCGCTTTGAAATCTATTTTCGCTATCGCTGAAGCATATCCAGATTTGAAAGCAAATCAGAACTTTCTTGAACTTCAACGTGAACTTTCTGACACAGAAAACAAAATTCAGGCCGCACGTCGTTTCTATAACACAAATGTACGTGACTTAAATATTGGACTTGATTCTTTCCCAAACAATATCGTTGCTAATATGTTTAAGTTCGAAAAAATGGAATTTTTCCAACTTGAAGAAGAGGTAGCGAAAAATCCCGTCGAAGTAAAATTCTGATACATTATGGAAAATTTTGGACCGGACGTAGAAGGAAAGTACAACGAAGTACAACATAAGTCCGATCTCTTTAAGCAAATTTTGAAAGGAACAACCAAGGTAATCTTATACCTTATATCCTGGTTTATTTTTGTATTTGTGTTGGGATTCTTCCTCTCCTATTTAGGAGATTGGATACCATATTCAACTATCGTTTTAGTGTTATGGATAATTGGTTTCTTAATTATTCTAATCACTGCTTTAGTAAAATTAAACAACCTTATTAAAAGTTATTATATTTCTCATGACCCTAGCCAGCCACAAAGTTTGCCTAAAAGGATTTTTACGGGGATATCAAAATCGATTGTAAGAATATTCATTGCCCTAGCAGCATGGTATCTTCTGCCACAACTTGCACTTATGTCAGGTCTACCATGGCTTCATTATCTCCTCTCATATGGAATTCCAGCAATTCTAGTAATTTTGGCTATTTCACATTTCACTAAAAGCATCAAAGTTGAAGATTCTTATCAGGTTGAACAACTGGGGTCCAGTCTTAAAGAAAAAATCTTTAGAAGTCTGGTGCTTTTTATTTTCGGACTAATCTCTTTATTTGGAGGCCTCCTCTTCCTGACTGGTGGGGGTTGGGATTTCTTAATTTATGGACCTTTTGCCATAATATTCTCTTTTATCTTTATTATTGGACAAATTAATTTAATTGGAAAAATCAAAGCATCTTACTTTACAATTTTTTCTGTTGCTTTTCTGAACATTGCCACTTTGCTTTCTTTTAGAATCAATATACCTGTAATGACTGATGGACACGGTATTTATTGGCCTTCTTATTTTTTTGGTAGTTTCGGGTATCAAAACCTTAAAGATTTTGAACATCCCCTTGGAGGGATATTGTTAATATTAACCGCGGTTTACTTTATTGGAGGATTTTATTTACTTTTTTCTCGTCCATTTAAAAATCGGACTTGGAATGAAATTATTGTTATTGGTATTGGGATAACCTTACTTACCGCTCATGCTTTTCCAGTTTTACAAAAATATCCCTATCTACTAAAGGGTAGGGAAAATGTTGAAATTCTGAATGCGTACGAAACCACCTTTATTGCGCGTGAATTTTCTTACATTTATCCAAAAAATCAAAAATTAAATTCTAGTTGTCCCTATGCTAGAAACTATTACGATAAATTGAAATCTATTGAGAAAGTGAACGAAAGCTATACGATTACATGTAAAAAGGAAATAGCTACGTGGACTGACATGGCGGCCGCTAATCCAGCAACGAGGATTGTCAATATTCCCTATACAATTACTATCCCAGAATATGAATCTGGTAAACCACAATATAGGGGGCAACTGCATATTCCTTTGCGTACTCGACAGGAATCTTCAACTGGTTATCCATCGGACGTTGAAATGGTATATAAACCCGGAGATGTGCTAGTAATAACAGTTAAGGTATCTCCCGCCCTTATAGTTTATCTGGATGTTCCAGGAAATGATAAAGTAAGTTCTAGAGGAAGCGAAGTCTTCATACCTCAACATACAAGTGAGGCCACATTAGCCCTCTTTTATCCAATCGATACTCCTAAGGCCAGTGAGGGAAAAGATGTGGAGTGGGCATATATAATTTTTGATCCGACTTTTGGTGAGAGAAGTGGTACTGTATTAGAAGTTGCACTTATTAGCCAAGAATGAAAAAGAGAGAAATGTTTCAAACTCTCTTTAGTAATGCGTCTGTTAAAATAAAAAGAATTATCAGTCCGAAATCTTTTCAAAGCAGAATCTTTGTACAGAATTGCGATGAGCTTGTCTTCTTGCTTAAAGGAAGCGCTGAAATGGAAATCGGGGGAAAGAAAGTTCCCTTGAGAAAAAATCAGTCGTTGTTCATCCCAAAGAAAACTAAACACCAGATTCTTGCTACTTCAAAGTCGACAGAGACAGATTGGCTCGCTATCTATATAAAGTAACTATGGCTTCACTTTACACTCATCAAGACAGTAATATCCGTAAAACATGGCTTTTAATGGGCATATTTTTCCTATTCATTATTGGCATTGGCTGGGCATTCAGTACTGCCTACAATGCTCCGGAAGTTCTCTATATTGCAATTATCATAAGTTTATTTATGAATGTCGGGAGTTATTGGTATTCGGACAAATTGGTGATTGCAATGACGAAAGCAAAACCAGTGACAAATGAAAGTCATCCTGATTTCTATAATATTGTTGAAAATCTCTCAATCACTGCTGGTCTTCCAATGCCTAAGGTCTATGTAGTGGAGGATTCTGCTCCAAATGCATTTGCAACAGGCCGTGACAAAGACCACGCTGCAATTGCAGCCACAACAGGACTTCTTTCCATTCTTGATAAAACAGAACTTGAAGGAGTGATTGCTCACGAACTCTCTCATATTGGAAATCGCGACATTCTCATTTCAACAATTGCCGTTGTCCTCGCTGGATTTATTGCCATTCTTTCAGATATGTTCCTACGCATGGCGCGATTTGGTGGAGGCAGAAACAATCGGGAAGGGGGCAGAGCGCAGGCTATCGCTATGATTATCGGATTAGTATTTGCAATTCTCGCGCCAATCGCTGCAACAATGATTCGTCTTGCTCTTTCTCGCAAGCGTGAATTTCTTGCGGATGCGTCTGGAGCCCTTTTGACGAGGTATCCTGAAGGTCTTGCGCGTGCACTTGAGAAGATAGGGAATTACGCTACTCCAATGAAAAGCGCAAGCGATGCAACAGCGCATCTCTTCATTTCAAATCCCTTCGGTCCGATGTCAAAAGGACTGCATGCTCTTTTCCTGACGCATCCTCCGATGGCCGAGCGAATAAAGGCTCTTCGAGAAAATTAATATGGATCCCGTTAGAGACCGCGGTCACGGTAATCTCATTCACGATAGTTATGAAAAAAAGTCGATCATATTATTATAAAAATAAATATACACAGGACGCCCCGACCGCGACCTGTCTCTAACGGGATGGAAGCAACATTCAAGACAGAAATTTCTCCTAAAATAACTGTTTTCGATAAGATTCTCGAGAAAACTCTCTTGAGATTGATACCACAGAGTGTTACTCCTAATGCAGTGACAGTGTTCCGCTTCGCAACCATTCCATTCGTTATTTATTTTTTATATAATGAATTTTATTTTTACGGGTCAATTCTCTTTTCTATCTCCGCTTTTTCTGATGCAGTTGATGGTGCTCTTGCTCGAACACGAAGTCAGATTAGCGATTGGGGGAAAATGTATGACCCATTTGCGGACAAATTACTTATTGTTTCAAGTACACTTATCATTCTTCTTCGCTATACTCACGTCTTTCTTGCATGGGCGATTGCTATCCTCGAACTCTTTATTGTTATAAGTGCCATATATAGAAGGACGGTTAAACACATTCCTGTGCAGGCCCATGTTACAGGTAAAATTAAAATGGTTCTTGAATGTGTAGGTCTCGGTATCGTTCTTCTATACGCTCTCACTTCTATACCGATATTCTTTTTCTTAGGTATCTACACTCTCTATCTTGCCCTTTTCTTTGGCTTCATCAGTCTTTTTGTGTATTATTCTGCGTAAAGGAACGTTCACATAGTAATTTGTGCGCGAGATTGTTCCCGACTTGTCCAAGAGCAAAGCGATTGGTTACAAGTCGCAATCCCTGTCAAAGCGGAGACGTCGCATAGTGGTCTGGTGTTGAAATGCGAGTTATCGTAGCATTTCAAAGACGGAGGCCGACGGGCCGAGTCGGGGTCGCGAAAATTTTCAGCAGAAAATTATTCGTGACTGAGCTTGGAAAGTTCTTTTTATCTCAACATGGAGACGTCGCATAGTGGCCTAGTGCGTTCGCTTGGAAAGCGAATATGCCGCAAGGCATCGCGAGTTCAAATCTCGCCGTCTCCGCAATTTTTCGAAAAGGGTTTCTGAATGCAAATCTGGGTCGGCGCGAAGCGCCGACACCAATGCATTCCCCCCGCCGAATCCAGAATCCAAAAGGGTTTTCCACGCTCCGCGT
>JBBUCK010000052.1:0-1844 GCA_038057845.1 Patescibacteria group bacterium | reverse complement strand
GATTGACTTTTACTTTCCGAAGCCGAGGGTGACTGAGAACCAGAAGGTGATTGAGAAGCACTGGGTGACAAAGAAGCGCTACTTGATGCCGATGGACTAAGAGAAGCACTAGGTGAGAGAGACTTACTTTCACTGGCACTTGGTGAGAGAGATGCACTAGGACTCAGTGAAGCTGATGGACTCAGTGAAGCTGAAGCGGAAGCGCTAGGGCTCAGAGAAGCACTGGGGCTCAGAGATTTACTTTCGCTAGCGCTTGGAGATTGAGACGCAGACGGACTCAGAGAAGCGCTAGGACTTAAAGAAGCACTACCTAATATTGTAAAAGTTCCATTACTGTTGAATGTATGGATAGTGTTACCACCAGAAGTGCTAATCGTTCCACCAGTTGCCCCTGGGAATGTACCAGTTACATAACTAATGATTACAACTCCTGAACCACCTGCACCGGGAGTTCCCCTACTACCGCCACCGCCACCGCCTGTATTTGCTGTGCCTGCTCCACCATTGGCCGTTCCACCACCACCTGCTCCACCACCACCTGCTCCACCAGAACTGCCAGTAGTTGAGCCATTTCCTCCTCCTCCTCCAGCATAAGTAACTGCTGAACCACTAATTGAATTTGCTGTGCCTGCTCCACCATTTCCACCAGTGCTGCTTGAACCACCTGCACCCACAGCACTAGATCCTCCTCCACCACCACCTGAGAAACCTGCATCACCAGCTCCTCCAGCATTTCCTTGAGATGGATCTGTTGATGGTGTATTTCCAGCAGCACCAGCACCAGCAGGAGCAGCTCCTGATCCTCCTCCTCCCGACCCTCCTGTATTGGGAGCAATTTGAGAAGAACCTGGGGTTCCTGCTGAAGATGTATGTCCTCCTCCACCACCACCACCTGTAGATGTAATTGTGCTAAAAATAGAATCGTCACCCGAACCACCTGTAACTGATGATGTATCACCACTTCCTGCTGCTCCACCTGCACCAACTGTTACAGTATAGGATTGAACAGAAACAGGAAAAGCTGCATTATACCTATATCCTCCAGCTCCACCTCCGCCACCACTACGAGCAGCATCATAATTATCTTTACCGCCTCCCCCACCTCCTGCTACGACTAATACTTCTACTGTTGCCATACTAAAAGATTAGAGGATAGTTTTACTTTTAGGCAATCACTTGAAGATATTTACGAGGTTTAGACCCAATCCCCAATACGGTATTTCTTCGCTTTCCGTCCAGTTAATAAGCAATTGTTGGTTCCTGTATTGATCCTTTCGCCATCTCATTCCAGTAGAGTTGATGCCAAACCGGATATCTATATTCGGCGCTTCTGATTTCCAGATATCATACTTAAATTCATTATTCCATGAAACCCGGTGATGGGTAAAAGGCTCAAAACCGGTATTTCTGGTAAATTCTTCTTTCGTGAACCGTTCATACCGTTCCCGGAAATGGATGATTGCCGTTTCCCGATAAACACAAAGCCCTGACAGTTGATTCACGTCATAATGAAGACCGTGGCCGTCCTGCCGCAAGTACCAGACATTTTGATTGTAGTAAAACGTATCCTTGTCCGGCGGAGTAAAATCAAAATGGGAAGGATGATATAAAACATCATGCTCGCAGAAGAAAATAATATCCGCCTTGCTGTTTTCCAATGCGCCGAGGATCTGCTTGAACATCGTAAGATACCCTCTCTTGAGTGAGGGAAAGCGCACGTTTTTAACTCCAAAGTCCATCCTCTTGAGAGAAGAACTGACAATAGACACATTCTTTTCTTTTGTTGCCTTCAAAAGCTGATCCCGTATCGGCTTGGCAATCTTTTCGTCCAACTGGTTATCCGT
>JBBUCK010000051.1:8337-13572 GCA_038057845.1 Patescibacteria group bacterium | reverse complement strand
TTATTGTCATACACAAACTGCATGACTTTGCTTGAAAAACCTTCTGCTAATTTTGTTCCGTATGCTGACATGGTAAAAGTTTAGATTTACTTTTACCGTCTCTCTGAGGAGGTTAGGAAGTTATCTGTTTGCAACTATAAAGAGATATTTTACATCTTGTCAATAGGGCAATTTTAGCTTCAAAGATCAGATTCTATCTTTCCGGCAGTCAAATACTCTTTCCATTTATTGTAATCCGTTTCCCGTAATTTCCGCCCTTCTTCCAGCGTTAATGTGTCGCTTTTCGGTTGCGGCTTATCATTAGGACCGCCACTTCCGTGTTCAAACATTTTTCCTTTATTCAGTTTCTTGCCCGATGAGTGTTGATGCAGGAAGGCCGATACTAAGATATTAAACGGAACGCTATTGTTTGCCTCTTCTGTCGCAAATGTCTTAAACTCCTCTGTCTTTCCTTCCAGATCAGGATTATCAACCAAAGTCTTCGGATCATCAACGAAGATTTCTACTGAATCATTCCACTTCTCTATCTTCGTTGCTTGTTCTTTCGCCTCTGATATTTTCTTTCTCCAATTCCTGCTGATAACCGTTTCTTTTGCTAATGTTTTTTCCGTTTCGGTCATGTCTTCCCACTGAGAAAATTCCTTGGTTAGTTCTTCTTCCGTCGGTTCCGGGATTTCATCAGCGTCAAGAAGCGCTTTGTTGATAACCCTATTTTTTGCGTATATCTTCTGATTCTCCCGGGCGGAAGCGGATAACTTTTTTTTCAATGCTTCCTTTTCCTCTTCGGATGGTTCAGCCTCTTCTTCTTCGGGAGGTTCGGGAGGAACAGGGGATTCTTTTTCCGGAGTTTCCGGCGGGGGTTCAACAACAGCCTCTTCTTCCTCGGCTGGCGGATTATCTTTCAACTTCTCCGCTTCTTCAATAGCGGCTTGAACTTCTGCCTCTAATTCTTCTTTAGTTGGTTTTACGTGCTTTGCCATGTGATTTTACCGGCTCCGTTTCTACGGAGGTTTGGTTTTCTGGATTCAATACACTCTCGTATTCCTTCAATTGCGAATCTTTGAGATATGAACTCCTAGCTTTCAAAAATCCTTTTTCATCTTCAGTAAGTTCACTCGGATTCTTCGTTAATATCTTATTGAGATATTCCTGAGCTTCAAAATTCATTATAGAATGATAAAAGAAAATTTTACTGCCTGTCAAGCCTTCTTCTTTTTTTTCTTCGGTTTCTGCCCACCCGCAATTGCACCCATGAATTTTTTTTGTTTTGCCGATAACTTATGTCCGCGAACCATTCCGTCTTTCATAATCTTTTTTGCTTTTGCCGACGTCAATTTGTGTTTTGCCATGTCCATCACTTCCTTCCGACCATACTTGAAATTGCATTTTCAATCTGTTGCTTTGCTCTCTCCGGGGTCGTCAAAAACGCATCCAATAACATATAATTCCTCAATCTGGCTTTTAAGAAGAGATCCTGCTTTGAACCTAAATCTGATTTTGACAATTCCTGTTCAACAGCTTCTTTCATTGACGTAATATATTCCCTAACCTTCTCAACGCTTATCTGACCCTTCTGAAGCGCCTCCATCCACGTATTCAATGTTTCCCGTTCCACTGCGTTTAAGTCTTCGTATTTTAGCCCTGCTTTGGTAAGAAGTTCGTCTATCATTGTATACGTTGATTAAATTGCGGTACTTGCAATTGTTGCCGTTGTCCCAGCATACCAGGCTGGATATCGGGTTGGGCAGGCGGCAATCCCATTATACCATTTCCAAGCATCATCATTTTTTGTTGCTCAAACTGCATAATCTCCGTTATTTCATCCGGCGTAAGATCCGCGTACTCAAGGAGTTTCCTTTGATATACTTCTCTCAACTTCGGATTATCAGCCATATTCATCATTACAGCGTTTAATTTCGTAAGCGCGTCGGTATCATTTGCTTTCTTCTCATCCTGACTCCAAACCTTGACTCTGTACCCTGCCTGCGTCATCCAATCTTTGGGGGATATTTCACGTTCAAATACATTATCCGTATTCCTGCCTTTCTTATAGATTTTAACCGCATCCAGTTTATCGGCAGATGCTTCAATAAGTTTCAAAAACTTGATGCCTCTTTGCTCCCATGCCTTCGTATAAAACTTAGACATTCCTTGCGTTCTCGCCTTTGCCTCGCCTTGAGCCAATTGAACTTCTCCTAATGTCACTTGCCTTTCCGTCTGTACTCCCTGTTGGGTAGCCGTAGCTCCGGTTGCTTTCTCAACCATTTCCGTAATAAACTGCATTTCATCCAACGATTCTGAAAGATCTGGAATATCTACCTTTTGCAGTACATCCGATGGTTTTCCCGGAACCGGATACCATCCCCAGGGAATCGGATTAAATGTGCTGGGGCTAAATCCTTCTGCTTTCAATGAAGAATCGTAATAGTGCATCCCGAAATTCCGGAGTGTTCTATTTTCAACAAGTTGTGAAAACCAGGAATTAAGGACTTTATTGGGAGTTCTGATAATATCTGCTATCCCGTCCGTCCAAAAGTCCTGCTTGTCTATATCATCTCCCCATGTGTTATACCGAAAATGATCGCGCCAATAGTGATCCGATGTTACGCCGATTATCTCTTCCTGCAGTTTCTTCATCAGGATCGTCTGATCTTCAGCTTCAACATACACGAATATCTGTTCCGGTACTACTTTACCGTTATACTTCTCGCCTTCTCTGAAAACAAAGTGCATCGTCAATTCTACATACGTTTCTCCCAGCACCGGATCGTCAGTATCAGGCACTCCCATATCAGCCAACTTCTTATTTTTCTGTTGCAGAGAATTTTCATTATCTTTCGCCTTTATAATTCCCAACTGAGACTTGAAAAAATCTTCTAATTTAGTAACTTCTTTCTGGTCATAATCAGGATTATTTTTGAGACTGCTGAGAGGCTTGAATATATGTGTGTGAATGATAAATCTTGAAGAATCTATATTGTAAGGATTCATAAAGCGATCAACGAGCATATCTTCCAGATCTTCAATATCAAACACTATCCTGCCATCCTCTACCTGCCACGAGTCAAACGTCCTACCGAAGAAGAAGTCTTGTTTCTTGTCCACTATATCCTGAATCTCCGCGTGATTCTGTTCCAACGTCCACTTCCAATACTCATTCTGAAATACCTCTGCCTGCTTATCATTATCCAAATTCTCAAACTGCATAACCGGCATATCGTCAATATCTTTGAGAAGCGTCCGGAGACTTGTTTTCATCAGGGGTAAATTCACGCTTTGTCTTTGTGTGAGGCGATTGATGGTTACCTTGTCGCGATATAGTTCGTAATTCTCCCGCCAATCTTCCTCACGACGCCGACGATAATTGAATCCAGCCTCTTTATTATTTTTTAACATTTCTAGTTCAAGATTTTCTTCAACTACAGGATTAGCCATATATCAATCCCCTTTCAAACTGGTAATCATATTTTCTATGGCAAGAAGTACATAAAGACATAAAATCTGTTAAAGCTCTTTTATATTCTTGACTTATATTAGCCCATTCATACTTTCTAGACACGCATCCGTTTTTACATTTATTAGCCTTACCTAAATGTTTTCTTATCCATTCATGTAATCCACCATAGCCAACACTATCGCCTTTCCAAGCATTACCTTGTCCTTCTTCTACTCCTTTATTCCAAGCTACACGGCCTATATTTTTTAATCTTATTTTGTCTATATGTTCTAAAGATAGTTTTTTTCCCTTATGAGCTTGACTTAATTTTTTTCTGTGTTCTTCACTAGGAATATAGCCCTTTTGAAAGCCTTGATTTGGTTTATGTTGATAAATTCCTACTGGCATATTTTTATAGTAGAGTATCAATGTATCGCAAGACAAGTATTAACCTATACCCTCAATATATGGCTTTATTCCTCCCGGGTCTTCCTGATATTGTCCGTGTATCGGTCTTCGGAAGCTAACGGCAAATGTCCGAAACGCATCTGATCCATGTGACGCCCAATCGTGGAACGGACCCTTGCGGTAAACCATATTCTTCTCATCCCAATCCTTCTTATAATTCCTCAATGCCTGTAAACCTCTGTTGCATTTATCCTTCTCAAACCAGCATTGAGTAAAGATTGACCGGGCCGCGTTGATCCCGTCATCAATAGATAGCTTCGGTGTTACCTGAAAATCTATACCAAGTTTTCTCGCTATCTCCAGACGGGATTTACCAGTCCCTAATTCCCGTACTTCTATATCATGCGGACCGAAGTGATTGCCATAAATATATTTCCGCTCCTGAAGAATCAACGCATAATGAGCCAGTCCCTCACCTGAATTTTCATAATAGTCAATAAACCGGATCTCCATGCCGGCAATCTGAAAAAACCAAATGGTCGTGGAATCATCCATGCCTAAATCCCAAGCAGTATGAACAGGCAGACTTTGCTCGTAGGGTACCGTTGTTATCCTTCCTTCCCGTTCCGCTTTCTGAATTGCCGCGCCGTAATAGGAACCGAGAACCGGCGCGTCAAATGAACAATAATACTCCTGATTGATATATGCGTTTGCTTCTTCCTCACTCCGGCCACTTGCCGCAAACCGATTGATCGTATCTTTCCTGATTCCTTCCATCTGTTCTGAACTGAAAACATGCGTATCATCAACCGTCAACGTCTGCACAAACCACTTCGGGTGATTCTTTGCAAACTCATACAATGCCCGTGCGTGGTTATCTCCCTTCGGAGTCGTGTTGAATACCGCTATTCCGTCATTCTCCCGCAGGATAGGCTCTACGACGTCCCAGGCGTAAGGATCTTGCTCAGCCCACTCTGAAAAAACAAGAAGCCTGGGGTTTCCCCCGCGAAGTGAATCCGGATGATCGGAACCACCAATCTGAAATATAGAACCATTAAATATCGGGATCTTCATCGTTGTCTCGTTGGGGACGCCTTTTCTCATCTCGGAGGGGATATGCTCACGAAATCTGAATCCATCAAGTCCTATGCCATCCCAAAGATTTTCACGACCCATCACAAGTGTTGGATAGACAAATTTTACGAGACACGGATCTTGCATGAGACGCCGGGGAACAACAGACGCAATATCAACCTTATCTTTTCCTGAACGCCGATGCCAAATCTGATAGAAATACCGTTTCTGGCTTCTCCCTTCAATTGCAGCTCTTACTTCATGGAGGAAAGTCTTTTGATAGTCCCTGGCGGTAAAGTGATACGGAATATCAACAT
>JBBUCK010000051.1:0-8237 GCA_038057845.1 Patescibacteria group bacterium | reverse complement strand
TGGAGGAAAGTCTTTTGATAGTCCCTGGCGGTAAAGTGATACGGAATATCAACATCAATATCAGTCATTTTTAACATGAATAACTACTTGATGATCTTCTTCTGATCCCTTCGGATATTTACTCTTGAGTTTATACGCCATGTCAAGCCCCTTGGAAACGGCATTAGGATCTATCTCGCCGGTCGGCACTACTTCGCGTTCTCCTTTTTTCCCGATCGCTAAATATTCTTTTTTATTCAATAATTCCTGATGTTTTCTGGAAAGAAGATCATCCGGAAGATACATTTCCATAAGTTCCTTCCATGAAGAAGTTTTTTTTAAGTGTTGAGGATTTTTGGCATACGCTTTTGCATATCCTGCTTGTAACATCAATTTTCCAATAGGTGTTTTACCACCATCTTCCAATAGTAAAGAAGATAACCTTTTTTGCCGAAGAAGGTTTTGAGGTTTTTGTTTCCTTTTTTTACCGTTCTTTTTCATAAAGAGTTTGGTTTCAGATTCCTCTTAGTTGAACAAAATATGTTTTATTGCTGCTTATATATGCCCTTCGGATGTATCCTTTTCTAACAAGAACATTGATCGCTTTTATCGTCGTAAAATCTTTCACCCCTTTACTTGTCATGTTTACAATAATTTCTCTGTACGGTATAGGTGTCTTCTTCTGATGAACCCACCAACCCACAAATATCATTATATCCGTTTGTAGCTTGTTTATTTCGTGAAAATCTACATAGACAGTATGAGGCATAGAATATACCTTTGTTATTATACCACAACCAATCAACTGACTTTTCAAGGATGAAACGTACCACCTCACTCTTTTCCGGCCTTCCTAGGGCATTACAGAGGCTTGTTTTCCGACCTATAATTTATAAATGGGGTATTCCAGCCTTCCGCCAACCAAACAACCATTTATCGTATTTCTGAAGTTTTTACTATCCGAAGTTCTATATTAAACCGGTTTACAAATAATTTATGCTTTATCTTAAACACTTCCGTTTCCACTCCCTTCACATCCTCAACGATCTTTCGTTTCTTCACCTTATCATAGTAGAGGAAGTCACCCACATAATGAATCGGTTTATAGCTTATCCCGTTTCGCTTGAATCCGGGGAATAGAAGATATCTCGGCTGCATAGACAGATCCCGGATCTTCCCGACCTTCTCCAATAGCTTTAATTCTCCATACCGGCGCATCTCGGCCTTAGAAGCAAACTCTATCCCATCCCGGGTACGTTCCTCCGGAGAAGAAACGTGATACTTACCATATTGAAAATGTGTCATATTTTCCCCTTACGCCCGGAAACTTATATTCCCGAACGTAGAGGGAAAACCCTCTACGCCAAACCCATTACGCGGTAGTGTTAAAATGGTATCTCTTCTGCCGTAACCTTTTCCTGTTTGTCTGGTGCTATAGGTTCCGGTTCTACTTCCGTCACCTTCTCTACTGTTCCTGGATCCTCATCCGTCGCCTTAGCTTCAATCAACTTATCAATCGTTTCATTTAATACATCTACCATATCCCGTAAAAACTGAAATTCACCGGTATCAGTTACGAGTATCGGAAACTCCTCCTCATCATGAAGAATCTTAAAAATTACCTTCCAATTATCTCCAAACTTAGAGGGTACTGATTGCTGCGTTAGATGCACCGTCAACGCAAACATCGGGATTGATACTGGCTTAGCATGAGTATACTTGCCAGCCTCTTTTCCAAAATCCCACATCGGCTGTAACCGAATACCCCGAACAAACATAATAAATGGTAGCTGTTTTCCATTGGATACTATAACGCCACCCATAATCTGATTAAATTTATCTACTCCGTTCATATCCGGCGCCCGGAAACCATGACTAATCGTCAAAATATGTGCGTCCACCGTCGGAAATTGCTCTCTTGTTGGCGCATAAAAAAATGCCCCATCATTCGGCTTACTCCCATTGGCCAAGAGTGACTTACTCTTACCAACTGTATAGATAGATAAAGTCGGCAGCGTTCCGCCCAAATTCTCTGAACCGACGCGTGCGTTATCCGTATACATCTTAGCAAGCTCTGGATTCCCTCTGACCATATCAAGCTGACTTTTGACAATCGCCGTTTCCTGGACATCGGCCTCTGCCTTTTCTTCTGTTTCTGCCTTTAACTTTTCTGCTTGCTGTCTTAATTTATCTATTCCTGTCATATTTTTCACCCCCTTTCTGTCGTATTTTTCTCTTTCCCTTTCCATTGATTACAGAATATACACTTGAGGCCGTATGTACGTTTCCAAACATCACGGAGAGCGTAGATAAAAATATGTTTCCTTAAAGAAGACTTAATACACATAGATATCTCTAATCTATCAAACTACTGGTCGCTTTGTCAAGAGGGAAGATTTAGCTTTGCTTTTCGGGCAGCAACACCCAGAGCAGAGAGCTTGGTAAAATAGTCGGGACCGAAGATTCTCACCTTCGCTTCTGCTCCGCGCTTTCCAATTGCCGAGAAATGCTCCCGGCCATACTTTTCCAAAGTCTTGTTCCCGCCTTTACGGGCTATTATTCTGTGATCCATAAAATTTATTATATCACGTTGCTTGGTTTTTCTTTTTTTCTCCAACAGAGTCAATAATCCATTTCAACTCTTCAAATCCATTCCCGATAAGACGTAATGCGTGTTCACATTCCTTTATATCAACGCCGACATGAATCAAATTAGACTTCACATCCTTGAACAAATACATAAAATCGTTAAACGCCCGACTGATCGTTTTATTCATCCGTCCCTTCCAATACGCGGTTTTATCAAAATCGTTCATATCCTTTTTATCCTCTCCTGTACATCGGAGAGGGCTTGGTTAAAACCTTTTACATAATTATCTGGTTCTGTTGGTACATTTTTTCCAACTTCTATCAATACTCCATTCTTTGTTTTTAGTTCTTGGCGCATCATAACAAGCTTCATCCCTTCCATAATCTCCCAGATCGCTTGTTTTTGGGAAGCAAGAATCTGGCGGATGAAGGATTTACTTTTTTCATAAATACCCTTATTAGTAAGACTTTTATCTTCTCCATGGTCTATCCAAAGCTGTTCAAATTGTTTTTCCCACCCTTCTCTTTCCGCACGAACTTTAGAAGAAAGAATAGCCTTTCCACAGTATAAACAATGAGGACTATAAACATCCGTAACAAAGATAATTTTATTGGGTTTTACTTTGCTACAATTTTCACATCCCCTCTCCGCACGATCCATAAGGGCTTTTTGGGATTGGGTGGTAGGAATTTTCATAATTATTCTCATACCGAGCCTCCTTTGGTAGAGATAATACTTTTTAGTTTACGCATGTTCCTCCTCCCTCCCTCCTGTTATGGGGAGGGGTTAGACCCAATAAATTCTTATTGTTTCTATTTCTTCTGGAAACCACGACGGGTCTGCTTCTGGTAATAAAATCTTCGTTTTTGGATCGTGTCGCAATCTATCTATTTCCAATTGCTCCTCGTCGTGTTTAAGCATAGCCATCTGTACAGCATGATTACGATTATCATATTCAGTACCTTTTATGAGATATGCTTTTTTGTTTACAGTTATTATTAAATCTGGATTACCCATATCCTATCCTTTCTCCCCTTGGCTGGGGGAAGCGTCTAATTTTTTCGGAATAAACGATTTACATTCACACTGCGTATTTCCCGCAAATGATCCGTACATACAATCTCGTATTCCCGTAGGATTTGGGGCACAATGTATCCCAAGTTTATGACCACAAACACAAAACGCTTCCATGTTTGAAAAGTCATATCTACCATGAAAACCGCGCCTACTCATTTTCCCCTCCCCCTATCCTCTCCTGTGAGAGAGTCAAAAACTATATTTACTCTTTTCATAATCATATCTGCGATTTCTTTATCGTATAAATCTTTACTTTTGAAAATTAAATCTATGCTTTCTATAATATAGTAAAGGCTCTTCAACTTTGACGAGAGCGTCAATCTCATAGATTATATTGTTAATACCCATGCTTAATACACCAGTATTTTTTTGTTCCTTAAAATAATTTTTTATCTTCTCCCCCATCTCCCGCTTCCCTTGTTCGTAGGATTGGTGGAGGAAGAAACGAAGCCAATTATCCCATCCAGCCCCAAGAAGCATCAGACTATCCTTGTTTTTTCTTGGCATAATCATAACAAATTCTTTCTCAAATTCTTTTATACATTCCTCTGGTAGTGGGGTGGTAGGGTTAGACTTTTTCATACGTCATTTCAAAAATGTCTGGCTTGCAAGGGTATTTTTCGCCTTTGACTCCCGTAATAATCCAGTCGCCAATAGTTACCTCATGTTTTCCTTCAAGAGTATCAATGCTCCATCCAGTATTACTATCTTTATCTTTATAAACAGCAAGTCTATTTTTTATATCGGTTATAGTATAAAAATCAAAAGGATTAAATCGTTCTGCATCAATAACTACTGGTTTTTTTCTATATTTCATATCTTTCCTTTCTTTATAAACTCTTGGGCAGATAAAATCATATTTTATTTAGATAAGCAAACTCTCCATAATGTTTTTTTGCTAATTCGTTATATGCCCGTGCCGCTTCTTTAATATCCCGATATGCTTTTGTATAAAATGATTTTACTTTTTTGTTTAACACGACTTTTAATACTCCCTCATATCTTTTTGGATTATATCCACCATTTGACTCTCTAATTCCTTTATAGGGATATTGTTTTGATTTGTTCCCTGAACTATTTTGTAAATTCTGTGAATAAGTACAAAATCTAAGATTTGATTTTTGATTATCAAGAACATTTCTGTTTTTGTGATCTATCATTTGCCCCGTTTTTGCCTTCATAACTTCTCTGTGCATATAAAAATTTGAACTTTTATGTTTGGAATATTTTTGTCTATAAACATACCCATCTATCCTAACATTCCAATGATATTGAACTAATTTATCATAGTCTTCATCATCAACAAGAGTAAATAAATTTTTACTTTTTGGATTTAGTAGTATTTTTTTCATATTTATCCCGATCATGGTCGGTGAGAATCTTTTTCAATGCTCTGTCAATCGCTAAAGATATTTCTATACCTGTTTCGTCATAAAATATTTGATTAGCATAAACTATGCTATCTTCCCACGTTTGTTTTTTCATATTCCTTTCAGGCTTTCCTGACATATTATTCCAAATCGCATTACAGTACATACATTTTGGTTTTGCATTCAAAGACCAATGATGATTACATTTAATATTCTTTTTCATACCTTCCCCCTTCCCATGTTTGTTTTTTCATAGGTTAGACTTCCTGCTCTCTATAATCTTCGTAGGTCATACCCATTTTTTCCCCCGCAGTACAAGCCCCTCCAACAAACGGCTGACCGCACTTAGAACAAAAAAAACCTTTCAAAAAGGGGCTTGTTCCAGAGATAGCTCCGCAACAAAGAGAAAAACGCTCCGGGCACGTGGCACTCAGACAGGTTATGGTTAATTTAGGTTTCATAGGTTAGACCTTCAAAAGATCATGTTCAATCAAATAGGCAAGCATTTGCCCCATAGCTTCGGGCATGGTATTCCTTTGTTGCGAGTTAGGTTCATCATCATACACACTTTCAGCACAATACCATTCAGTTAGCGTTTTATGCCACGTCACATATCCCATCGGCAACATCTCTCCCAACTCGCTCGCAAGGAAAGTGGAATACCAATTTTTTGGAATAACTATTGGAGCTGGAACAATTGCTTGATATAGAGGTCTTATTACACAACAATTTTGAAACTTATCAAAATGTATATAATATTCACTCTCCTGCTTGCACCCTAATTCCTTTAACCTTTTAGAAAGAGCCAGACTTGTAACGTGCTTCTCATTCATAATTTTTTTTCATCTCCTTTCCTTATAAACTCTTGGGCGACACTTATTGCCTTGTTGTGGACGTATTCAAATGTCATATTTTCTCCAATTTCTTTATTCTTCTCAACATCCATGAACGGATGTTCTTGACTATGGCTGCCCTGGCTGCCTCACCGGCTGCCCTGGCTGCCTCACCGGCTGCCCAACCGGCTGCCCTGGCTGCCTCACCGGCTGCCCTGGCTGCCTCACCGGCTGCCCTGGCTGCCTCACCGGCTGCCACCATATTCTTCTGTGTCGGGTCTTTGAGGTATGCTTTTGCCGCTTCTATTGCCTTTCGTGGACGATCGTCATTGGGATATTCTTTTTCGTAAATATCTATAACTTGTTCTGCGGCGTAGATTGCCAATGCAACGCTGTCTTTTTTCTGCCACTTCCAGACTTTGACAATCTTCATGTCAGACCAACACTCTTTATCGTTTTGGATAATAGATTGTCCTTTTATTTCTACCTGAGCCAATATCTCACCCGAGACATATTGAAATGCCTGGTCGGGATAAAGGGAACAGTGGAGTCCTGTATGGCACATGTCCAGCTTTCCATCGTGGTGTACCCAACGGTTCATTTTCCAGACAATATTGCCATTGTCGGACTTCATGCCTTCCCGTAAAAACTTCCAGCGTAGTTGTTTTTTCATATTATCCCCATCTCCAAATCATCTGGAATAATCCGTTTCAGAGCTATCATAATTGTCGTACCTTGACCTTTTGCATATTTATTAAATTCAGAACTAAAATCGTCAAGAAAACTATAAAGGTAATATGCTTGCCTTGCCGTTAACCAAACTGGTCTATTGATACTTCCTTTTGGTCTACCGCTTTTCATCTTCCTCCCTTCCGATGTGCTGATACCCTCATGTTTCCTCTTTTGGCTGATAATTTTTTTCTTCCAAACCAAAACTCCATGCGATACCCTCCCTTGGTGTCTCTGTAGTTGGAGGAACCCGTAAATAGTAGATTCTCGTTGTGCTTGCATCCTTCATCTTCACATAACGTGCTACTTTTTCGGGATCGTCCTTGAGATCAATTTCCAGTAATTCTCCCCACGAATCTTTTGTAATGCTTTTGGCCTCTAGTTTTTTAGCAAAGTCGGACATACGATCTTGAATGATACGGCGGACTTCTAAGTTTTTCTCATCTCTCCAGTCTTTTTTCGTAAGTTTGTCTGGGGTTTCTGTAATTTTTTGCGTTACTTTAACTCCATGTATCCACCAAAATCGTTCTTTAGTATCCCAAATAGACGCGGGGCCAGTCTCGGAATGTAATCGTTTTTCACCATCAATACTTATTTGTGGAAAGGGCAAAGCATACAATGTCGTTGAAGATAACCATAAATATCCCACTCCCGATTTAATACATTTATCTAACGCTTGAATGATTTTTATTTTCTTTTTTATAATTGGTAAATTTTTATAAAAATATCCCACAAATACAGGCCAAATAAATTCATAGTATTCCCATGTTATGCTCCTCAATTTGCTCCTCAAATCGCTCCACAAATCGCTCCCCAATTCGCTCCACAAATCGTTCCCCAAATCGTTCCCCAAATCGTTCCCCAAATCGCTCCTCAAATCGCTCCACAAATCGCTCCTCAAATCGCTCCACAAATCGCTCCTCAAATCGTTCCACAAATCGTTCCCCAAATCGTTCCCCAAATCGTTCCCCAATTCGTTCCTCAAATCGCTCCCCAAATCGCTAACGCCTCCATAAAGTTTTACTTTCCTTTGTGTGGAGAGTGATTGATTTAATTCTTCTAATGCCTTTTTCATTTTTTCAACATTCGGGTTTTTATCTTTCCACGACAGTAATATCTTCAAATATCCTTGCAAAAACTTGGTGCGATTTTCTTTGGTGTCTTTCATAATTCTCCTTTCAGTCAACAACTAATCTCGTCATATCCTTGGATTGATATTCTCTCTGGCGGATCACGCTCCATTTCCCTTTACCCAAAATCAGGGGCTTGTGTTCTTCATGGAGCAATTTTGCTGTTTTCTCTACGTCCAAAAACATGACTCCATTATCTGAAAACACATCCCCACCCACCAAACGATGAGCATGACCAGTTGCTTCTCCACGAAACACAATGCCCGAAGGAACCTTTTTGATTCCCTTGGGGATATCGTTTATTTTAACTATCAACAAATCTCCTTGCCTTAACATATTTTCCCTTCTTCCTTGCGGAGTAAATATAATATTTATATCCATCCCAACAAAATTCCAACAACAAATCCTGCAATCATGCCCATAACTATCCCTATTAAATTCCAGGGCTTCTTTTCTCGCGCGTCAAAATGGCCGACATATAATTCACTCATAATTTATCTCCCATCTTAAAATATCCCAAAGTATAGAA
>JBBUCK010000050.1:0-8575 GCA_038057845.1 Patescibacteria group bacterium | reverse complement strand
GGGTAACTCTTATTCTTTCCTGCGCAGCTCTTGTTCGTTTTTCTTCTTATTATGAGATTATTTTTCTCGGTTTTGTTTTTGATTGCTTGTATGCAACACCACTTTTCTTTTTCCCACATTTTCCTAGTGCGACAGTTCTTACCTTTTTTTTACTTGCTTTTTCCTTTTTTATTAAAAAATATCTCAGAATGGAGGCTGGTGTATAATAGCCGATAATGGCTTTCAAAAGACGTCTTTTTTCGGTAGAACCTCAAGAACGGGGAGAAATTGCACCGGAAGATATTTTTATTGATGGAAGTAATTTACCCGAATTTAATCGTGATCAGTTTGAAGGCCGTCTTGAAAAACCTATTCCTACTGCAACATCTTTCTATCTGGGTGTATTCTTTCTTCTTGTTGGTATTATTTTTCTTTCACGTCTTTTTTTCCTTCAGATTAATCAAGGGGAAGTCTATGCGGCAAAAAGTGAAAATAATCGACTTCGTCACTCTTTAATTTTTGCGGAACGGGGATTAATCTATGATCGTAATAAGGTGGAACTTGCATGGAATAGCCCTGATCCTAACGGCAATCCCTTTGCACTCCGTGAGTACACAACACTTCCTGGTCTTTCTCACACCCTCGGCTATGTTAAGTATCCTTCAAAAGATTCTGATGGATTTTATTATCAAGAAACATTTGATGGAAAAGATGGTATTGAGAAAACCTACAATGCATTTCTTGCGGGGCAGAACGGGATTCTTATTACTGAAACTGATGCAGTTGGGTCAGTACAATCCCAAAATGTTATAGAGTTACCGCTTCGTGGACAAAGTGTCACTTTGTCCATCGATTCGCGAGTACAAAGCGAGATGTATCGTCTCATAAGTGAGACTGCACATAATGTCGGTTTTGTGGGAGGGGCGGGTATTATTATGGATGTTAAAACGGGAGAACTTCTCGCACTAACAAGTTTTCCTGAATATAGCTCGGCAACTCTTTCAATTGGAGATTCTCAAAAGATTACTGACTATATAAATGATATTTCCAAACCCTTTCTTAACCGTGCAGTCTCAGGTCTCTACACTCCAGGTTCTGTGGTAAAGCCTTTTATGGCCCTTGCTGCGCTTCAGGAAAATATTATTTCTCCTGAAAAACAAATTCTTTCAACGGGTTCAATTTCTATTCCTAATCCATATTTTCCCGATAAGCCATCTATCTTTAAAGATTGGAAAGCTCATGGTCTTGTTGATATGCGGCACGCTCTCGCAGTTTCTTCTGACGTGTATTTCTACGAAGTTGGAGGGGGGTTTGAAGAGCAACGCGGGCTTGGTATAGAAAGAATAGACAAGTATATGCGGAGTTTTGGTTTTGGAGCAGAGACAGGAATCATACTCTCACAGGAAGAAAAAGGCGTCATTCCAACTCCTGAATGGAAAAAGGAAACTTTTGATGGAGAAGAATGGAGAATCGGAGATACCTACAACACTTCGATTGGACAGTATGGGTATCAGGTAACTCCTTTACAAATGGCGCGTGGTGTGGCTTCCGTTGCAAACGGTGGGATACTACTTCGTCCACAACTTCTTCTTGGAGGTAAAACAGAAACGGAGTCTCTCGATATTTCTCCTCAATATTTTGACATAGTGAAAGAAGGTATGCGTCTTTCTGTGACTGAAGGCACAGCACAAGGTCTTTCAAACACGTATGTTAAAGTTGCGGGAAAAACCGGTACAGCAGAATTAGGCGCACTAAAACAGTTTGTGAATTCATGGGTTGTTGGTTTTTTCCCTTATGAAAATCCACGATACGTTTTTACCATTGTTATGGAGAGGGGGCCTGTTAAAAATCTCATTGGTGCCACGTACGTTATGCGACAACTTCTTGACTGGATGTCTCTGCATACTCCAGAATATTTCTCTGTAGAAGTAGCAAATTAACACTTCAACTTTACTGAGTGCCAACCTGTTTAAAGGGCCTAAACTTTAGAGCCGAAGGTTTGAATTATATCGAAAGTTTGACTTTAGTCTTAAGAGCGGTTAGAATTCTATCCCAACAACGAATATGATAGACGAAATTGAATATCTCACACAAGAGAAACACGACGAATTCATCAAAGAGCTTGAATATCTCAAAAAGACACGTCGTAGAGAAATTGCTGAAAATTTAGAGTATGCAAAATCTCTCGGTGACCTTTCCGAAAATGCTGAATACCAAGAAGCTCGTGAAATGCAGGCAAATATAGAAGATAGAATCGCACGTCTTGAAGCACTCCTTAAATCTGCAAAAATTGTCTCTGGTGTTGGAAGCGATATGGTTTCTGTCGGCTCTGTTATCACAGTTTCTAAGCAAGGTTCTAAAGATGAACCTACTTATACTATTGTTGGTTCGGAAGAAGCAGATATTTCGCAAGGAAAAATTTCTATACGTTCTCCATTCGGCAAAGCAGTTCTCGGAAAGAAAAAAGGGGACTCATTTGATTTTGAAACTCCTGCAGGGTTGGTGCACTATAAAATTCTGAGGATTAAATAAAGGGCGCTCAACAATGTGTTTTCACAAAGCACTCACCTGCTCCTGCGGCAGGTTCGCTAAACTCGGAAAATTTTTGGCTAAAAAGCCAAACCAAGCAAATTTTCCTGCGAACATTGTGAAAACATATTGTTTCGCTTTAACTAGAAGATAAAGAGGTAAATAAAAAACGCCCTGTAAAAATCACAGGGCGTTTGTTCGTTCTCGTTTATGCATTTGCGTACATAACCGAGGGTATATTATGGAACATTGGTGCGGCTGGTTTTTCAAGCGAGAGTACAGCACGAGTGTACTTTACATGCGAGGATTTAAATTCTAAATCCTCTGGCGAAACTATTGCCACATGGCAACGAGGTTCAGAAAGTAAAACTCTGCACTGCTTGTTTCCGTCGTATGTTTGGAATTCAAGGACTCGTCCGCTTGTTTTCTCCGGTACAAGACCCTCACTCGTCTCGAGGGGTCTTCGGAGACTCACAAAATCCCAACTGTGGATTCGATTTTCCATATGTCCTCCTTCGAGGTTAGAAATGGTTTCTTAATGTACTTTCTATCTGAAGAACATTATACCACATTTAAATACATACAGGAAGGGGATACAAATAAAATAAAAAGCCTGAGTAAAAAATTAAATTTTACTCAGGCTTTTACTTACTTAGAATTGACAAGAATTAACACCTACCACCTTGAAAGACTGAATTCATTAGGTGGTTTTTGTTACATATCCTAACCACCGCGCCATTCGGCCGCTCTTCCCAAGAAACTTCATCTCGTTGCACTCGTGGGG
This sequence comes from Patescibacteria group bacterium, assembly GCA_038057845.1. Taxonomy (GTDB): domain Bacteria; phylum Patescibacteriota; class Minisyncoccia; order Phycocordibacterales; family JAGLPS01; genus JBBUCK01. The sequence continues at coordinate 5,283 of JBBUCK010000050.1, read as the reverse complement.
AATCATAATCTCCTCTCCTCCTGCCCATGTTTTTTTCATTTTGCTTAAAAATTTGCACGAGATCTTGTGGCATAATTCTCTCCTTCTTTTCCTTGTTTTCAAGCCTTTTCGGGAAAAAGCTCGCTTTACTTAGTCTTCTTGGATTGTACCATTTTTGAGAAAATATGCAACTATTTCTTTGCAATGTGGATAACAAGTATAGGTAAGTGGTATAGAGTGTTATAGAATGTAAAAAGCGTGGGATAAAGTGGTAAAATGTTAATCGGAGAATACACACATACGATTGATGACAAAAACCGGATTTCGCTTCCGTCAAAGTTCCGGAAGGAAATTGGAAAAAAATTAATCATCAGTCGTGGTTTGGACAGATGTCTCTTTCTCTATCCAACAGACGAATGGAAGAAAGAGATTTCCGGAAAACTTTCTACTTTAACCACGGGACAAGCAGATGTTCGCGGCTTCAGTCGCTTTATGCTTGCGGGCGCTGTTGAGACAGACGTAGATTCAATCGGAAGAATTCTCATTCCAGATTTCCTAAGAGAGTTTGCAGAGCTTAAAGACCAAGTTGTCTTTGCTGGTGTAAACAATAGGGTGGAAATCTGGCAGGAGAAACGATGGACTGAATACAAGAGGGAGATCGAAAAGCAGGCCGACCTCTTGGCGGAAAAACTCGGAGGTACAGGAGCGTTCTAGGCATGTCTCACGTAAGTGTTCTTTTACAAGAAGTTATATCCGGTCTTTCTCTTAAGGAAGGCAATATCTTTCTTGACGCAACTCTTGGCAACGCGGGTCATAGTGAAACGATTGCGCCACTCTTAGGATTACGGGGGACCCTTATCGGACTTGATCGCGACCTTGATAGAATTGTTGAGGCGAAAAAAGTTTTGGAGGGTGTTCCATGCAAAGTATTTGTAAGACAAGCGAATTTCAGAAATCTCGACCTTATTTTGGATGAGCTTGGACTGCAAAAAATTGATTGCGCGCTTTTTGACCTCGGTTTGAATTCCGAACAGCTACAAGTTTCAGGAAGGGGATTTTCTTTTCAAAAAGATGAACCACTTTTAATGACATTTGAAAAGGAAATTACGGAAGAAACCCTCACAGCTTTTAAGATTGTGAACGGTTGGACCAAAGAAGATATTGCAGACTTACTCTTTGAATACGGTGAAGAAGGATTTTCTCGTCGTATTGCAGAAAAGATTGTCGAGCAAAGAAAAAACAAAACAATTGAGACGACTTCGGAACTTGTTGAAATCATAAAGCGTGCGACACCCTCGTGGTACTCACACAGACGCATTCACCCGGCGACAAAGACTTTTCAGGCTCTCCGCATCGCGGTCAATGATGAAATCCAATCACTTAAAGATGGACTCTCAAAATGTTTCGACCGATTGAACGAGGGTGGGAGAATGGCAGTCATCTCATTTCATAGCGGGGAAGACAGGATAGTCAAAAATTTTTTTAGAGAAAAAGCAAAGGAGGGAGTAGGAATTTTGATAAATAAAAAAGTAATCAAACCTGCGAGGGAAGAAGAAGTAGGGAATCCTCGGTCACGAAGCGCAAAATTGAGAATCATTCAAAAACAAACATCATGAACAAAGTTCTTTCATTAATTCACAACGATAAAAAAGTCTTTTTTATACTGATAATCACAGTTGCTTTTTCCTCTATAATGTATCTGTATCTTGTAAACAGCGCTGTCATGAATGTTGTTAAAAAGGAGAAATTGAGCCAAGAGATAAGTGGAATGCAGGCGAGACTTTCAGAACTTGAGTCCTCTTATGTTGTGCTACGAAATGGTATCAGCGTTGATTTTGCCTATACACAAGGCTTCGAAGATGTTATCGACCCTCAATTTATTGAACGTAAATCACTGGGAAAAGGATTGTCACTTAATACTCTGCCATAATCTTTCATGAAAGCATCGCCTCTCTCCCGCTTGAGGGTACTCTCCATTTGCTTTTGTATTTTTGCTGCCTTTCTTATTTTTCGTCTTTATATACTTCAAATTGTTCAAGGCAAAGAATTTAGCGAGAGTGCGAACAAGCAATATGTTCAATACAATGAAAACCTTTTTAATCGGGGTGTAATCTTTTTTCAAGATAAAAACGGGGAAATTTCTCCAGCAGCGACAGTTGGGTCGGGATATATCCTATCCATTAACCCCACTTTAATAGAAAATGGAGAAGCGGTCTTTAATAAACTTTCAGAAGTGATTTCTCTTGATAAGGATTCTTTTATAATTAAGGCTTCAAAACAAAACGACCCGTATGAGGAAGTGGCAAAACGAGTTCCTGAAGAAACTAAAAAGAAAATCGAAGCTCTTCATATTCCGGGGGTTCTTTTATTCAGTCAAAAATGGAGAGTATATCCTTCTCAAACAAGTGCTGCACAGCTCTTAGGGTTTATTGCTGACAAGGAAGGAGTTGTGGCGGGACGTTATGGCCTTGAACGTTACTATGAAGATATATTACATCGGGAAAGCGGAGGCTTGTATGTGAATTTTTTCGCTGAAATATTTTCAAATTTGAAAGACACAGTTCAGAATGGCGGAAAGCAGGAAGGGGATATTGTCACAACAATCGAGCCGACGGTGCAATCTTTCCTTGAACGTGAACTCGGAAAGATAAATGAAAAGTGGAGTCCTGATACAATCGGGGGAATTATCATCAATCCACAAAATGGCGAGATATACGCCATGGCCACATACCCAACATTTGACCCTAACTTTTTCCAAACAGAGAAGGATCCTAACATTTTCGTAAATCCACTTGTTGAAAGTGTGTATGAAATGGGCTCAATTATCAAACCTTTAACAATGGCAGCGGGCCTTGATAGTGGGGCAATAACTCCAAATAGCACTTATAATGATAAAGGTTTTCTTATTCTCAACAATTCCCGTATTTCAAACTACGATGGAAAAGGTCACGGAATCGTTGATATGCAAACAGTCTTGAGCAAATCCCTTAACACTGGTGCTGCTTATGTTGTTACTGCTATGGGTAAGGATGATTTTACTCGTTATATGAAGGCCTTTAAGGTAGGGGAAGAGACCGGAATTGACCTTCCAAACGAGACGTTTGGACTCATTGACAACTTGGACAGCCCGCGAGATATTGAGCACGCTACAGCCTCCTACGGGCAAGGTGTGGCATTTAGCCCAATCGCTACAGTTCGGGCCCTTTCGTCTCTTGGAAATGGCGGGCTACTCATAGACCCACATATCGTCCGAAAGATTAATTACAAAACAGGTCTTTCTAAAACAATAACAATTGACGAAGGGGTACGAGCATTGAAAAAAGAGACATCGGAAGAAATTACTCGTATGCTTGTAAAAGTTGTAGATGAAGCGCTTTTAAATGGAGAGGCAAAGATAGAACATTATAGTGTTGCGGCTAAAACAGGAACTGCGCAGGTTGCGCGAACTGATGGCGGGGGATATGAGGAAGGAAAATATTTTCACTCATTCTTTGGTTATTTCCCAGCGTATGACCCAGAATTTCTCGTGTTTCTTTTTGAAATGAATCCAAAAGGCGCACAGTATGCATCAGAAACACTTACGAGTCCATTTATCGACATCACTAAATTTTTAATTAATTATTACGAAGTTCCATTTGACCGCTAACATGACAATGTCTTTTTTCAAAAAAATCATAACCTCACTTCTTAAATTCGAAGCGATATTAGTATTACGTAAATACAAACCAAAAATTGTCGCAGTGACGGGAAGTGTTGGCAAGACTTCAACTAAAGACGCTATTTACAATGTATTCTCGAGTGTATTTTTTGTTCGTAAGAGCGCCAAAAGCTTTAATAGCGAAATTGGCATTCCGCTTACAATTCTTGGCGTTGAAAACGGCTGGCGCAATCCAATTACATGGGCCCAAAATCTTTTTTCCGGTCTTGCGCTTATTCTTTTTCCGAGCCACTACCCCAAATGGCTTGTGCTTGAAGTTGGCGCTGACAGACCAAAGGACATAAAGAAAATTACCAAATGGTTGAAGCCTGATATTGTCGTACTTACCCGACTGGGTGAAGTTCCCGTTCACGTTGAGTTTTTTGATTCTCCTGAAGAGGTTGTCAAAGAAAAAGGCTATCTTGTTAAAGCTCTCCATGACTCGGGCACTTTAATTTATAACGGCGACGATAAAAGTTGTGTCACCTTACGCCATTCGTTCGGGGGAAGGGCAATTTCTTATGGTTTCAATACAGACAATGCCATTATCGCTTCCCACGACAGTATTTTTTTTGAAGAAGAAAAGAAAAGAAAAATTCCGAAAGGAATGACGTTTAAGATTGACCATAAGGGCACAAGTATCCCTGTCAAAATTCCCGGGGTTCTCGGTCATCAACATATCTATCCCGCTCTTGCCGCAATCGCAGTCGGGATTTCTCAAGATTTACCACTTCTTCCTGTAGCGCAAAACGTCGCGTCAGGAACTCCGGCGCCCGGGCGAATGCGTCTTTTGTCCGGAATAAATGAAACAGTGCTTATTGATGACACATACAATTCTTCTCCTGTCGCTCTTCATGAAGCGCTTGCAACACTCGCAAAACTGGAAGTTACGGGGCAAAAGATTGCGGTATTGGGGGATATGATGGAACTCGGGAAATATTCTACCGAAGAACATCGTAACGCTGGCAAATATGCTTCCGAAGTGTGCGACCTCCTCATTACTGTCGGTATTCGCGCGCATCTCATAGAAGCCGGAGCTTTGAAAAAAAGGATAGGGAAGCGTAAAATCGCTCATTTTGAAGATGCCCGAAGCGCGGGGGAATATTTAAAAACAATTCTTAAAGTCGGAGATGTCGTTCTCGTCAAAGGCTCCCAATCAATGCGCATGGAGAGGGTAGTTGAAGCTATCATGCAACACCCCGAAGAAAAAGAAAAACTCCTCGTTCGTCAGGAAGATGAGTGGTTAAAAAGATAGTCTGTAGGTTGTAGTGGGTAGCTTGTAGGAAAGAGAGATTTCTGAAAAAGAAATTATTCACTCAAACGTCCAGAGGGAAATAAAAGAAAATAAAAAAACCCCACGCGCTAGGCATGGGGTGGGCGATCTTATGGACCGCCAGAATGGCAAGCTTGTGGGGCTTTTAGGTCCATCACAGCACCTCCATTTAAGTTACTCAATCCTGAATTATTAGGGCTTTTCGGCTACCCACACCTACAGTTCCATAGGTACCCTAGGGGATGGGCGGTTCTGGAGGTAGAATAGCATATCCACATTTCTTCTCCAGCACTTTTTATATAGAGCAAAAATAAGCCTTGTTTTAAGGCTCATT
>JBBUCK010000049.1:0-1257 GCA_038057845.1 Patescibacteria group bacterium | reverse complement strand
TCCGGCGCGGATACGCAGGATCAAGCAGCGAAGGTAGCGGATCATTTCGCCTCGCGGATCCGCTTCAGGCTCGCCTTGTAGGCCGCGCTCGCTTCAACCTTCTTCGCTGCGTCCTTGATCGAGCGCGCAAGGTCTGTGGCGTCGGTGAGTTCCTGCGTCGTCTTGGCGCCGGCTAGTTTGGCGATGATGGCGTCGGCGTCGAGGATCTCGCCGGTGGCGCCGTCGATCACTGCGCTCGTTGGCGCCGGCGCGTTGGCAGTGGTGCTCGCCTCGGCTGCCGGCGCGGCTTTGCGAGCGGCCAGCTTCTCCTGCACCGCGCGAGCCTTGGTCGGCGTGGGCTCGGCTGCGCTGCCGCCGATGTCCTTCTCGGGGAGCGCCTGCAGGTCGTCCGCCAGGCCGATGCCTTTCAGGGCGTCGGGGAACAGGTCTGCCATCGCCCGCGCCCGCGCCCGGCGTTGCAGCATCCGGCCCTGGTGCTGTTTATACGTGTCTTTGCCGAGCAGGCCGGCGGCGCGCGCCATTTCCAGCGTGAACTCGTACCGGCGCGGTGGCGAACCGCGGCGCTCGATCACGCAGACACCCTTGTCGTTAGTGCATTCGTTCTCGTCGATGCTCAAGAATTGCGGGTGCGACATCACGACTGCCAGCGCACCGTCGCCCCACAGGCTCGGCCGGCCATTGATGACCGCCATCGACTGAATCGCGTGTGTCCAGTGCAGGCCGACTTCGTTGCCCATGCTGATTGCGATTGCGAGGTCGGCCGGCTTGTCCTTGAAATTTGTCGGGATGAGGCTCGACTTCGACATGGCCTCGCAGAACTGCATGAGGTCAGTCCAGTTCGTCGGCGACGCGATCGAGGGCAGCCGCGCCTTGCTAACGGTCGGGACGAAGGTTTCGGGTGTGGCGAGTGCGGTGGAATCGTTCATGGTTGCTCCAAATCTCCTGGACTGGTTGATTGTGCGGTGTGCTGCATCATGCCGTTCTTGTAGTAGCGCACGAAGACGTTGACATCGTTCTTGCTGCTGACAATTCCGCGTTCGCAATCTGGATGCTTAACGTCGCCGTGCGCGTGGCCAGGCACGTACAGAACGCTCATGCCTGGCTGAATGTCTTCGAGGTTCACTTCGCCTTCCTCGGCACAGGAATCTTGCGCGCCCACTCGGCGCCACAGCGCGGGCAGCGCCACCAACGGACGCCGCGTCCCTCGTCGCTTGGATTTGGAACACGGCGCCCGCGCGGATGCCCGAAGAACCAGCA
>JBBUCK010000048.1:0-1393 GCA_038057845.1 Patescibacteria group bacterium | reverse complement strand
GGGTCATCTCTTAATATGATGTAAAATTAAACGTTCGGTGTTACTATCTATGCGCACCCGATTTCAAGGAATGAACTGCCATGGAAGCAATGATAATTTCACGAAATAGAGACACATTTAAAGTTCAAGTTGAGTTCGCCTATACCCACGATATGTTAGCAGCAGAGGAAGCCATTCAAACCGGGCTAAACAAAGCAGGCGTATTGGCTACCCAAGAGATGCTTGAACTGCATGACACTGATGGAAGTCCAATCACAGTTGCTGGTACTAAGCTCACAACGAAAGGCCAGGAAAGCAAAGAGTTTCAAAGCCCTTACGGTTCAGTTGTAGTGGAGCGACATGTTTACCAATCTGCAAAAGGTGGACGAACTTATGCTCCACTTGATGTGGGAAGCAAAGTGATAGGAACATCCACACCTAAGTTTGCTAAGATGATTTCATCCAAGTACGCTTGTGATGGGGCGCCGGGCGTACAGCGTGACCTCGCAGAAAACCACAACAGACCCGTGGCATTGTCTTTTATCAAGAATACAAGTGATGCGGTGGGTGCGATTGCCCTTGCAAAGGAAGAGGGCTGGAGTTTTGAGTTGCCGGAAATGCCCAAATCGGTAGGAGCTATTTCCATTGGCCTGGATGGAACTTGTCTCAACATGATGGACGATGGCTGGAGAGAAGCTATGTGCGGCACGATTGCGTTTTTTGACCGTAAAGGTGAGCGGATGCATACAATATACACCGCCGCATCGCCTGAATATGGTAAAGAAACCTTTTTGCATAAACTGGGTAACGAAGTAAAAAAAGTTACTGAATTATATCCAAAGATTCCGGTGGTGGGTTTGGCAGATGGTGCAACGTCGAATTGGTCTTTTCTGGAAGAGTATGCAGATATTCTTACTATTGATTTTTGGCATCTCTGCGAATATCTTGCCAAGGCAGCAACGGCGATGTTTTCGAAGAAGGGCCAAATCGATGAAAAAGAAAAATGGCTGGAAGACGCCTGTCATCGAATGAAACATAAGATGGGGGGAGCTTCGAGGATACTTAATGAACTGAAGCAGTACTTTGAGAATAATGCAATGACATTGAGTCATCGTGAGACTCTTCAAAGTGCAATTACCTATCTCACCAATCATCGGGATAAAATGCAGTATTACAAAAATGTCGATGCTAATATGCCAATCGGTTCAGGTATCACCGAAGCTGCTTGCAAAACAATTGTGAAACAACGAATGTGCAAAGGAGCAGCTCGATGGAAAGATCAAGGTGCAACCGTAGTCCTGACCCTACGAAGCCTTCACATGACACCTGCAAGATGGAGCCAGTTTTGGAACAAATACTCACGATATGGATTTCAACAAGCTGCTTAATAGTACATCATATTAAGAGAGAACCC
>JBBUCK010000047.1:0-1528 GCA_038057845.1 Patescibacteria group bacterium | reverse complement strand
TGTCAACGGGAAGTTAAAATGTCACCCTAATTAGGGAAGTTAAAGTGTCACCCTTAGATGAGTTAGACTAGGTTGTTTGCCGGAACGGTTTTGACTGGGTTGTTTTGGCCAAAATGGAATTTTCGCCATGGATGATTTGCCGCCGGATGATGCGGTTGAACGGGCTTTAGTTCAGTCGCCGTTTTAGCAATAACCCACTGATTTTTGTAAGGCATCCGCTTTAAGCCAATCGGCAATAATGAGTAGTTCAATTCTTTACCGCGAAGTCTAAAATGAATCGTACCGTCAATCCATTCTTCAACCGTCGCCTTGTCTTTTTTGCAAATTGTAACAAGCTGCTCATTTAGCAGTTGATAGCGGTCGTTATTATATGATATTGTGAAATCATTTTGAATTGTTCGCTCGTATCTACGACACAGAATCGATGATAAATTCTTTTCTTCCAGCCGGCTAAGTCCCCGATGAAGATTCCTATTTGAGCGCGGAGCAACGGAAAATTTCTTGTTGTATTGAGCGTTGTATTTTGTTTCTAAAAATTTATTACCTTCCTCAATGGTTGAAATGCCAACCAATCTCAACTCTTTGATTAAGCGATTTTGTAAAGTCCTAAATCTGTTTTCCACCCGGCCTTTGGCCGGCGCGCTATTGGCTGGGATAACCTCAATTTGCAATTCCATCATGGCGCGCTGGAACTGCGTCAAAGCGTCCACATTAAGCTTGGCCGTCTCCTGATTCTGATTGTAAGTGCTGAATTTATCACAGTAGATAGAAACCGGTTTGCCATGCTTGGTTAAGTATCCCCGCCAGAATCGACACGTCGGAATTACCCCTTCGTCATGATCAAATCGGGCATGAGTAATGTCACCCGTTGCATCATCGACGGCCAAAAGAAGACAACATTTGGGAGCGCGATTTTCAAACCAGTATTCATAGGAACCGTCATATTGTTCCAGCTCGCCAAAAGCGCTCCGTCTCAGTCTCCATGAACGATAGTCTAATATCTTTTTTCTTTTCGGATGCCACAACTTCTCTTTGATCATTATCGCTCTGATCGTTTTCGGATCGCGTTTTAGCTGATGGCGTTCCGCTAATTTTTCCGCGGCGAAACCAGGATTAAAATCAGAATAATGTTTATGTAAAAGAGCGATGATTGATTTTGTTTCTTTGCCCGATAATTTGTTATGACCGGGTTTGCCTCTGTTGCCATGCCGAACCCCGTCGACTCCGAATTTCCTTACCTTTTTTTTAAGTCGTTTGACTTGACGGGTGGACAACCTTATCATTTTCGCGGCGTCCTTGACCGTAACCTTGCCGCTGAGCGCTTGTCTGATGACCGCGTAACGATCCGCTTCTTTCATGGTTAATGTGATTAATGTCATAGGTGTCTGGGTTATGTTTTTTAACCAGACATCTTAGCATAGGGGGTGACATTTTAACTTCCCTATATGGGTGACATTATCACGTCCGTTTGACACGATCGCCTTTGACTATCTCCCCTTTATCCCTTCTTACCGTTAAAAGTTAATTG
>JBBUCK010000046.1:15234-37459 GCA_038057845.1 Patescibacteria group bacterium | reverse complement strand
CGATGCGCGGGTGTATGGCGATGCGCAGGTGTCTGGCGATGCGCAGGTGTCTGGCAATGCGCAGGTGTATGGCAATGCGCAGGTGTCTGGCAATGCGCAGGTGTCTGGCGATGCGCAACTGTGGAAGAGAAATAACCCCCAAGCATTATAGATTCGGGGTGTGATGAGTTTTAAGTTCTTAATTCTTATCGCCCCTCTGAATTTTAAAAAAAATATGTTAGATAAAAATATAAGAGGAGCAGGGGGCTGGCCCTATCTTACCGATAATCAATGGCCGGACGACGAGATACAAAGCGAAGAAAATTTAGAGGGAAGCGTCAAGTGTTTTGATTGCGACAAAATAACTTACGCCACTGTGGGGGGACTTTGTGAAGAATGCTACCCAAAAGAAAACTCTGAATTGGCAAAACAGATTGACAGAGAAATAAAGGAGAAAGAATGGATTAAACTTTCCGAAACCGAAGAGTTCAAGGGAATGAAGAAGATTATTAACGCCTACAAAGAGTATCGGAAAAAAATCATCGCGGGAATGTCCGTTGCTGAAATTGAAGACACAAACATTTTAGCCGGCATTGACGGAACACAAAATTATTGGCAAGAAAAGTTAAATGCGTTAATTCAAAAATTTGAGAAACAAACGATATAACCGCAAGCATTGCGGACGAAGATTTCTCGCGAAAGCCAATGATAAGAACGCTTACGCTTATACCTGCAAGCGGGCAAAATGCGAAAAGTTGTCGGAAATTTATTTGCCATTAAAAAAAATAAAATTATGGAAAATAAAATAAAACAAATACAATCCGCCGTTTTGGATATGATGAAACGGGTGAGGTTTATTGATGAAAAAAATCAGCACAGATATGAAGATTTAAATGGTAATTGGTTGCAAGGAGTTTCCACCGTATCTTCAATAATTCCAAAAGATTGGCTATCTGCTTGGGGCGCAAAAGAAGCCGTAAAAGCGTTGGGATATTCTGATTTTGCCGATGATTTAAAATTAGCGAGCGAAATGCTGGAAAAAATCAAAACTTGTTCTGTTGAAAAATATGTCGCTTTGCTTAAAAACGCCAAAGGAGCGTCTGCCAGAAAGAGTAAGGACGCGTTAGTTGACGGCAAAAAAGGCCACGAATGGCTGGAAAAATATGTTTTGGCAAAAATCAGAAAAACTGAATTGCCGGAAATGCCGGAAGATAATCTTAAACGACCCTTAACTCAATTCATCCAATGGGCGGAAAAAGAAATTAAAACTTGGGTTGTAGCAGAGGCGCAAGTCGCCTATCCTGAAAAAGGATATGCGGGAACGCTTGACGCTATTGGAATTACCAATCAAGATAAATTAGCGGTTGTTGATTTTAAATTTGCTTCGCACATTTCAGAAGATTATTATTTACAAACGGCCGGCTATCAAGCGACCTTTGAGCCGTATAAAATTCTTATTGACGAACGGATTATTATCCGACTTCCGAAAACTCTGACACTCCAAGAATGGGACAAAACAGAAAGAAAATATAAAATAGTTGAAAACAACATTGAAGTTTTAAAAGTTCCAACTTCTTACGAGATGGATAGAGATGTTTTCTTTGCTTGTTTACCCGTTAAAAAATGGATAAATCAATTTAAAAAATAAACAAACATATAGAAAAAAACTTCAAAAATTGAAAAAACTGATTTGTGCGTATATTGCGATTTAAGAGGGGTCAAGTTTCAAGGTGTATAGATTTCACGTTTTAGGGGGGTAAACTCGCTAAAAGGGGGCAAATTTTGCCAAATTTCGCTATTTGTAGGACGGTCGGCAATCCTTTATTGACAAATTTTCCTTCAATTTTCCTTTTTTCCAAAACAACCAAAGGTCGGACTCAAAAAACTTAATTTGTTTAATTTCGGGAATAAATTTTTATGATTAAAAAACTAACATTGACTAAGATTTATCGGTCAACCACCAACAAAGACGGACAAGAACTTCGGACGAAAGACGGACGACCCTACGAAAAACTTGGAATTAAAACCGAGGAATACGGCGACAAGTGGTTGTCAGGTTTCGGTAATCGCTTTAACGAGAATTGGCGGGAAGGCAATGTCGTAGAAGTTGAAGTGGAACAAAAAGGCGAATATCTTAATTTTAAAGGATTAACTCCGATTGATTTACTCGCGGCGCGCGTCGCAAAACTTGAAAATGATTTTACGGCGTTCAAAATTCCGCAAATTCAAAATCAAGAAATTAAAGAAGAATACGGCCACGCTGAAAGAATGCCGAGCGAAGACGGAAGCGGGACAGAGATGGATATTCCTTTTTAACTTTTCAACTTTGCCGGTTTCGGGAACTTGTAGCCGGCAAAGATTGGGAAGTTAGATGTGAATAACTTTACTTGCAAGCAAGTTTAAAAAATGCTATAATGTATAGGTCAGGATAAAACGGATAATCTCCCGAACCCTTGACAAAAATTGAATAATGACATAAACTTTCATAAAGAAACCATACTACTGGGCGAGGTGCTATCAGGCATTTCGCCCGAGCACGGGGTTCGTGAAAGACCCTATGTCCTCGCTCAGTAGTATGGTTTTTTTATTTACGTTAGATTTTTAAATAAAGTATGGCAAAGCAACGACTCATCAACACAAAATTTTGGTCTGATAGTTGGATTGTTAATTTAGACCCAACCGAAAAGTTGTTATTTTTATATCTTTTAACTAATGAAAGAACAAACATTTGTGGCATCTATGAATTACCTTTAAAATTTATGGCCACAGAAACAGGAATTGAAAAAGAAATGGTTGAAAAAGTATTAAAAAGATTCACAAAAGACAAAAAAATTTATTTTATCAATGGTTGGATAGTCATTAAAAATTTCATAAAAAACCAAAATCAAGGTAGCCCGAAGGTCAAAACTGGAATTGAGACCGAATTATCCAAAATATCCGCAGAAATACTGGATAAAATCAAAGAATTAGATAAAAAATCAAAGGGTATAGATACCCTATCGCATCTTAATCTTAATCTTAATCCTAATCTTAATCTTAATTCTATTGTGATTAGGGACTTTACTTTAAAAATAATGGCCCTATGGAATGATAAGCCTACCGGGAAGAATTTCCCGCAAAATGCACTTAACCGTTCTGCCCTAAAAAAGTTGTTGCCTAACTGCCGCCAAATTACACCGGACATTGAAAAGGTTTTTTCCGGCTTGAAAAAATATACCGAATACACCGAAGACGACTTTAAAAAAGCGATTATGAATTATTGCGTGGAAATCTTAAACCGAAACCCCACTAACGATTACTCAAAACACCGATTTTCTTTTTACGAATTTTTTAAACAAAAAAACGGATTTATAAAATTTTTAAACAAATAAGGATGGATTTATAATTTTTAAATAGATAACTAAAAATTATGTCTGAATTATTGGCTCACGCATTAAAATATCTTGGTAAAGGAATTTCGGTTATTCCTGTTGGAAAAAATAAAGTTCCTCTCGTTCAATGGGCGGAATTTCAAACGCGCCTCGCCACCGAAGACGAGGTTAAAAGTTGGTGGACGAAATGGCCGGAGGCGAACATCGGAGTAATCACGGGCAAACTTTCTAAAATTGCCGTGATTGATGTTGAGGCCGGCGGAGATATCTCAAAATTTCCTTCAACGACAATTATCCGGACCGGCGGCGGGGGTTATCATCTGTATTATCAATACATCCCGAGCACTCCGATTGAAAACAAAACTCGTGTTTATCCCTTGACCGATGTCCGCGGCGATGGCGGATATGTCGTCGCTCCTCCGTCCATACATTCGTCCGGGAAAAAATATGAAGTATTGGAACGAAGAGAGATGGCAAAATTTCCGATTGAACTTTTTGGCGGGAAAAAAGAAAAAAGAGATTGGAGTGAAATAATCAAGGGAACAAACGAAGGTTCTCGGAACGCGAATATCGCCTCAATCGCCGGCAAACTTTTAACGATAGTTGCTCCCGCAGAATGGGAAACCTCCGTTTGGCCGGTTTTGATAAGCACGAACGCCGGGAATAAACCCCCTCTTTCCGAATATGAACTGCGAAACATTTACCGAAGTATCGCTAAAAGAGAACTTGCTAAAAGACGAGGAAGCGAAGATGTTAACGAAATAGAAGATGAACTGGTTTTGACTTTTACTGATGTCGTGAAAGTTGGAATGGAAGAATTAGATTTGGTTGATCCGGCGAGTGTTATAAGTTTTGGTTATGAATTTTTAGATAATCAACTCACCGGTATATTCCCGGGCAATTTGATAATTTTTGGCGGAGAAACCGGCACGGGAAAAACGACATTTGCAACTAACATTTTAGTTAAAGCAAGCGTAAAACATAAGTGTCATATTTTCGCCCTTGAAGATAGATTGCAGGATTATGGAATTAAAGCGATATACTTTGAACTCGGAAAAGTCAGGCGAAAACAAGGACTTAAAAATTATCCGTGGAATGATTATAGAAAAAATAATATCAAAGACCCAATGTATGTTGCCTACCGAGAAGAAGCGGTAAAAAATTTACAAAATTCTAATTTAACTTTCTCGGATTGCCAAGAAATGATGGATATTGATTTATTAGAAAAAAAAATTGAAAAAAGAATCTTGGACGGCGTGGAATTATTTTTGATAGACCATTTGCATACTTTTGATTTATTGAGAGGTAAAAGCAGTAAAGCGGATTACATAGAACAAATAATGGTTAGGTTGATTGCTCTAAAAAAGAAAACCGGCGCGCGAATACTTTTAATCGCTCATTATAAAAAACTTGACGGCGGCAAACCGAAATTAGATAGTTTCAAAGATAGCGCCGCGATTCCGCAAAGCGCGGATTCAGTTGTTAATATCTGGCGGGATAGAAGCGAGGGCGCGGATAAAAATAAAACGACTTTTATAATTCCAAAAACAAGAAATCCCAACGGAGAGGCGACTTTTGAAATTGAATTTGACCCTGATATTTGCGATTATAAATTTATTTCTTCAAAGTCCGGCGCCGGCGAACCCGCCCCGCAAGAAATTAATGTTGAAACTTTAAATTTTTCTTAATTTGACAAAAATAATGTGTATTGTTTAATACAGAGTTATTAACACCCCCCTATTGCAAGGACCGGAAAAATAATTTAAAATTAAGAAATGAAAACACTGCGAGAAAATTTAATCGGAAATTTAGGGAACCTCGGGAATGGCGAAACAACACTTTATGAGTTTATTTGTCCGAAATGCGGTAGAGCGATTTATTCTTTGGAAGAAAAATTTTACTGGTGGTGCGCGAGATGTAATTTATTTTTGGCGGAAAAATCAAGCAGTGAAATAAAATGTTTTTATAGAATTCAAGAAATATGAAAGACCTAAAATCGGCAAATGAATATGTTCTAAAACTTGCGGGCAAAGCATATATTCCGCAAGAATTGGAAATCGGGCGGAACTATAAAATAACTTCCGACGGAACGATAACCTCCAAAAATGAAACTGATTTAGACAACGGAAGTCATCTGCTAACTTTTAAATTTAACCCTGTTTTGGTGGAAATCCAAGAAGCGGGAAAGCTGGCTATAAGAGCCAAAGATGTCCGCAGACAATCGCAAAAACTTCGGGGAATAATTTATCGTCAATGGCAAGAAGAAAGTATAAGTATTGAATTTGAAACTTATTACGAAAAAAAAATGTTAAATATAATTCAGGCGGTGATTGAGGGATTGATTTAGATGAAAAAAATCGGTAAAAGAAAATAAGCAATTACGAGCAGTTTAAAAGGTTCTGCGTAAAAACTTTAAAAAAGATGAAAAAAAATGTGAAATTAAAAATAGCGAAGTATTGTAGGTTTTGCCGAAGTGTTTTAGGCGAATATCCTAACGGGAAATTTAATGAATACACGGGCGAAGATGAATATGTTTTGGGCTGTACTAATCCTAACTGTTTCAAACATTGCGGAGTGGTTATAAGGCATATTTTTGAGACTTTTTGGAAAGATGAGGCTACGGTAAAATGTAAAAAATGTAAACGATGTGGAAAAATTAAAGGATATTTCGGTGATTAATTATGACCAATTCATTGTGAAAAAACCGACAAAACCGACACTAACAAAATTAAAAAAAGAAGTTTGGAAATTATTTAGTTTATGGGTGAGATTAGGAGACGCCGATTTTCAGGGAATGAATACTTGTTGCACCTGCCGGAAAAAATATCACTACAAAAAACTGCAAGCGGGACATTTTATTCCGGGTCGTCATAACGCTGTATTATTTCACGAAGATTTAGTTCACCCGCAATGTTATTCCTGTAATTTTTTTCTGGGAGGAAACCCGCGAGAATATGATAAGTTTATGCGAGAAAAATACGGAAATCAAAAAGTGGAGGAATTTGATTTGTTGGGAAAAGGTAAACAAAACGGATATAAAGAATACACCGCAGAAGAATTGGAAAAGTTAAAATTTTATTACGAAGATAAAATAAAAAAAATTTAAAGGTCGTTCTGGAAATCGGGAAAATAATTAGTTTAAAATCAAGAATAAATTATGGCAGAAAAGTAATTAAGTTCGTGAAAGATTTAACTCTTTCAGCGAACGAGAGGTTGTTAATAAAATATGGATTTCAAGATAGATGCGGAGAATTTACAGCAGACGCGAGAGAACTGATAATGTTGAAATTGGTAAGAGATAACGAAGCGTATCTGCTTAAAATCGCGGGGAAGTTAGAAGCGGAAGAAAATAAAAGGTCGGAAATAATTAGTTTAATATAAAATAAAATTATGAAAAAATTTCCTAAAACTTTATTTGTAGCCATAGAAAATCAAGGCACACAAGATGAATTTTTAAATGCGACTGTAAAAGTGGAGGATGTTTTGTTTGACGGCGATGTTGCAATTTACGAACTGAAAAAAATCGGTAAAAGAAAAACAGTGGTGTCATTGGAAGAAGCCAAAAAGTAAAGTTATAAGCAATTACGAGCAGTTTAAAAGGTTCTGCGTAAAAACCTTAATGAAATATGCCAACACCATCAAAAATATCAAAAGCAGGGAGAGAGGAGTTTAAAGAAGAAACCAAAAGGTTAAATCCTCAATTTTGGGAAGACCACGACCACGCCGTCGGTGGCTATATTTCCAGAAAAGAAGTAGTAGATTTGATGCAAAAAATTCTCCTCTCCCAAGAACTCGCCATTCTTAAATCAGTGGAAGAGTGGGCGGAGGAGTACGATTCAACGAGAGGCGTATTACAATCAGATAACTACCAAATTGGACAAAATCACGGACGGCAGGAAGTTATCCGCGACCTCCTCACCTTTCTCCAAGAACAGGGTAAACTAAATCAAGTATGACACAAACAAAAGAAAACTTAATAATAGAACTAACCAAAATTCGGCAATCACACGAAGAATGGGTTGCTGGAGATTTGAAAAGAAGAAAAGAGTTTGCGAGAGCTTTTGGGTGGAATAAACCTAAAAGGCAATTTGATTATGGGGATGCCGAACTTTATGAGCCGACTTGGGTGGAGATTTTCGTTGAATTGGGAAAACTTCTCGCCGCTAAAAACTTTACGGATTTTGATGGCAATATTTCAGAACTTGAATGTAAGTTAGAAGATTTAGAAAACAAGATTAGAAAAGAAATACATCCTAATTTAACCTCCTAACCTATCAAGAAAGACGGAAAAGTAGTTTTTTATCACAGCATTATTTGTCTAACCCCCTAACCCCAAGTATGAAAAAAGAGAGTAAACTAATAAAAGAATAATATGGATAAAATATACGCTTGCAGTAATTGCGGAGTCAGTTTAATTAACAGAAATGACTGGTGCGACCTTGGATGTGGTAGCGATTATAACGAAATGATAGAGGTTGGTGGTCGTAGATTTATTGAGTATTCACACAAAATAAAAGAGAAAACTATTGCAAGAATAAGAAGGGGTTTAGTTGCCGAAAGCACAATAGGAGAACATACAATAGTGGTTTTTGATGATATTATTAAAAGATTAACTACCCAACCCCTATATTAAGTATGAAGAAGTATCAAATTATACTGGCCGATCCGCCATGGAGTTATTCTAATGGTGGAGTGCCACAGGGGGGGGTTAATGCTCAATATAAAACTATGTCCTTATCGCAAATTAAAGCACTTCCCATAGGCGAAATTTCCGCCACGCCAAGCGTGCTTTTACTTTGGGCAACATTTCCAAAACTCCAAGAGGCATTGGAAGTTATTAAGGCGTGGGGATTTGAGTATAAGACATTGGGCTTTTCTTGGCTAAAAACTAACAAAAATGGCTCACCTTTTTTTGGAATAGGATACTACGCCAAATCAAATCAGGAGGTGTGCCTGCTCGGAGTTAAAGGCAATGGACACTCACTTGTAAAATCTAATGCTGTATCAAGTTTCGTAAGCACTGAGAAAACAAAGCACAGCGAAAAGCCACAAATTGTTAGAGAGAAAATCGTAAAATTATTTGGCGACTTGCCCCGCATAGAACTCTTCGCTCGCCAAAAAACAGAAGGTTGGGATGTGTGGGGCAACGAAATAGAAAGCGATATTATTCTAACCACCTAACATATCAAGTATGACCCCCTTAAAAAACTGGCAAAACTTAATAAGGGGTTTCCGTTTCGGCGAAATTTATCCGTCTAACTGGGGCGACTTGTCCGGCAAACCGCACCTCGGACTTGACTTGATATGCCCGGTCGGAACAGAACTTTACGCCCCTCTTGCCGGCGAGATAATAATGACCGGCGAAACGGCGGTAAGCGGAAAATTTATCCACCTAAAATGCGATGATTTAATTTTTAGATTTCTACATTTGTCGGAAATTATAAAAACTGGAAAAGTCAGCGAGGGCGAACTGATAGGATTGACTGGCAATACCGGTTCATCAACTGGAAGCCATTTGCATTGGGACATAAGCCGTAATGTAGTAGATATTTTTAACTTTTCTAACTTCATAGACCCTGAAAACTGGGCAGAAACTAACAAATCTACACATTTTGACCCCCAAACTATGCAAAAAATAAAAATTCAAGAAAGCATCAATGTAGATGTCGGAATAAAATATAAAGTGATAGATTTTTTCTTAAAAAACGGCTACGAAATTGAATTTGGAACTTTCGCCGATTATTTCGCTTTTTTGGTTCAAGGAATGCTCAACACCAACCCTTATGCCCGAAAAGCGAACGGCGGGTGCTATGAGGCGGAAACTCCCTATAAGATTACTTTCGCCGCTGACCCCGACGACATAGAATACTCCGCAATGATTTTAGAACACGAAATTTTGCACGGATTATTTAAATCAAACGGATTGCGGAATATCCACGACATAGAGTGGGAGTTGAAAAGGCTGGGTGTCGTGGATTGGGATATGGGGCAACTGCATAATCAGAATGCGATTGATTATTTAAATAAAAATAAAATAACAAGCGATAACAAAGAAACTATGAAATATATAACCAATGACAAAAATAATCAGTTCATTCTCGTCCCTGAAATCAAGGTGGCTTACACTATCGCCAATCCGACAGATTTGGGAAAGTTAAAAGTTCAAGGATTGGTCGGCGAGCCAATTCGTCAAGAAGTGCCGAGCGATTATTTAATTTTCGCGGCGGCCGACCAGCAAGAGATTAGAGAATTGTTTAATTTGTAATAAATAAAATTTTTGATATGGCTATCAAAAAAACCAAAAAAGAAAAAATAGAAAAAGAAAAAATAAAAATTAATAAACATCTTGTAGTCATATTAACAATTATTCTTGTTCTTGCCGCTTATGCATTTTATATTTCGGAAATTGCAGAAAATAGATGTATAAGAGGAGCACAGAAAGAAAGTAAGAGTAATGTTTCGCAAGAAATTATAAACTGGTGCAGAAATACTTTTTAGAAGGTTTTTAAAAGTTAACCAAAAAAATATGTTAAAAATAAAAATTTTAGGTAAAGAGCAGTATCTAATTGGTAAAAACGGCGCAACTCACATTATCAATCAAGCCGCCTTGAAATTTTTGGAAGAAGCAGGGATTGTTGAGATTGGAGCGCCAAAAAATATCTTGGAAACCGCCGCTACGGATAGCGGGAAAGAGATTATCATTTTGGATAAAGAATAATTTTATGAAAACAACGCACTTATGAATATAGCAAAATTTATTTTATTTCGCCGAACTCCGAAAAATTTAATCTCTCAAAAAGTTGAAATGATCAAAGAATTAAGAGAAAAACGGAGAATGTCTTTTGTTTCTATTGCAAAGCAATTTTTCGCGAAACCATCGGCGATTAAGACCTTATATTATTCTCGCGGCGGACAAAAAGGTATTATTAAAAAAAGAACGGAAATAGTGGGTTTAACTTGCCAAGAATGTAAAACGAATTTCAAAAGCAATATAATTTATAAATGTCCGAATTGTTTTTCGGGAAAATTAACCTTGATAGAAACTTGATATCTTGAAAAATTTGATAGAAAATTAACAACTTTTTCTGTGGTATACTTAAGTCAGTGTCAAACTTGAACAAAAAGCGACAAATTAAAAGAGATATTTTGAACGCGAGTTTTGAGGCGGGGGCTTGCCATATTGGCAGTGCCTTGTCTTGCTCGGATATTTTGGTTGATTTATTTAACATTCTTAAAAAAGAGGATGTTTTTTTATTTTCAAAAGCGTCCGGCGTAGCCGCTTACTATGCTATTTTGGCGGATAAAGGACATTTTCCGAAAGAAAAAACGGCGGAATATCTTAAAAAATATCCCCTTGTCTCAAAAGAAGTTCCCGGTGTTATTTGGTCTGGCGGTTCTTGCGGACACGGCCTGCCAGTCGCCTGTGGGCTGGCTTTGGCTGACAGAATGAGGAAAGTTTATGTTCTTTTGTCGGACGGAGAATGCCAAGAGGGGGCGACTTACGAGGCGGCCTTGTTCGCTCGCCAGCATAAACTCAAAAATCTTTATGTTTTGATTGATAATAACGGATTGCAGGCCTGCGGGGCGACAAAAGATATTTTAGATTTAGAAACTGCTTTTGAATTTTTGAAAAAGACATTGCCGAACTGTAAAATTTTTGAAACTATTAAGGGTGCGGGAGTGGATTTTATGGAGGGGGATTTTACTTGGCATTATCGTAATCTTACGCCTGCTCTTTTAGCGCGGGCATTAAAACAGATTTAATATGGATTTAAGAAAACAATTCGTTGATAATTTAATAAAACTGGCGGAAAATGATAATACGATAATTCTGCTTACCGGTGATTTAGGTTTTAATTTTTTGGAACGATTTGCCGAGAAATTTCCCGATAAATATATCAACTGCGGGATAGCAGAGGAGAATATGGTCGGAGTGGCCGCCGGCTTGGCTTTGGCGTGCAAGAAACCTTATGTTTACTCTAATGCTATTTTTTTGTTGAGCCGCGCGCACGAATTTGTTAAGAATGATGTCGCTTATAACAATTTAAACGTTAAATTGATTGGCACGGGCGCGGCGGGTTTTTTAGGATTTAGCCATAATATCGGCGATGAAGAAAGCGAAAAAAACTGGCTGAAAGGAATGCCGAATATACAGCAATTTTATCCTCAAAACGAAAATGAACTGGCGGAAGCAATGGAAAAAAGTTATAAAGATAATTCGCCGGCTTATGTAAGAATTTGAAAATATGATTAATGGTCGCCGAATTGTAATCGCGGGCGGAGCCGGCAGTATCGGGAGCGAACTGGCTCGTCAGCTGGCGAAAAAAAATAAAATTTTCATTTTAGATAATAACGAAACAGGTGTTTTTGAAATTTGCCAAGAGTTAAAAGATTTTTGGGTAAAACCGAGAGTCGGCGATATTAGGGATAAAGCAACAATTAGAGATTTATTTACAGACTTTAAACCGCAGATTGTTGTCAACGCCGCCGCTTTAAAACACGTGTATCTTTCGCAGATTTATCCGAGAGATTACGTTGAGACGAATGTAATCGGCAATCTTAATCTGATTGAGGAAGCCGGTCGGTGGGAATGCTTAGAAAAATTTGTTTATATTTCCACCGATAAAATTCATTCTAAAAGCATAATGGGAGCAACTAAGAAATGCGGAGAAGCGATAACAACCGCGATGAAAAATAAATATCTCGCCGTAAGATTTGGCAATGTTTTAGGAAGCAGAGGAAGTTTACTACCTATTTGGGAAAAACAAGTTAACAATGGAGAGCCAATAACGATAACTGATGAAAAAATGAAAAGATATTTTATGACTATTCAAGACGCTTGCCGTTTAGTCGTAGAAGCGATAGAAGAGGGCGAAGGGGGAGAGGTGATAATTCTTGATATGGGTGAGCCAAAAAAAATAATAGATTTAAAAAAAGAACTTTACGGCGATTATCCGACGGAAATAATCGGCATTCGCGAGGGTGAAGTTTTTGAAGAAAAGTTAATGACGGACGAAGAAAAAAAGTCGGCGGTTAAAAGAAATAATTTTTTTATAATCAAGAATTAAATATGAAAATTCCATTTGTTAATTTTGGAAAACAATATCAGGAGCATAAAAAAGAATATGATTGGGCGATAAGAAGATGTTTATCCGGCGGACGGCTTATTTTGCAAAAAGAACTCCAACAATTTGAAGAAAGATTGGCGGAGAAGTTGGGGTTTAAGTATGCCGTTGGAGTGGGGAGCGGAACGGATGCGCTTATTTTGGCCTTAAAAGCGAAAGAAGCGAGCGGGGTCATTGATACAACCGGATATACTTTTAAGGCGACAATGGAAGCGATACATCATAATCAGTGCAAAGTTTTGATTGAAGATATTGACGAGCATAGATTGGCGGAAAACGTTGTGCTTCCGGTTCACGTTGAAGGAATGGTTTGTAAGTCCGATAAGGCGATTATAGAAGACGCGGCGCAAGCGATAGCGGCAAAAGGAGTGGGGTATTCGGGAACGGTTTGTTATTCATTTTACCCCGCCAAAGTGCTCGGGGGATTTTCCGATGGAGGCGCGGTTTGCACCAACGATCAAGATGTATATAAAAAAGTGAAACTATATCGTCATCATTGGCAGACGGGAAAAAATGAAAAATACGGTTATACTTCAAGATTGGATAACGTTCAGGCGGCGTTTCTTTCCGTGAAACTTAAATATCTTGATAATATTTTAGAGCGCCGCGCGGAAATTGCCGAAATGTATAAAAAACTGGGAGGATTGGTCGGGCTCCCGTTTTATCAAAAGGGCAGGGTATGGCAAGATTTTGTCATAAGGGTTCAGAATCCTAAAAAGTTGGCGGAATATCTTGCCTATAACGGAATACAGACGTTGGGAACGGGAATGACTCCCCCACATAAGGCGCTATTCAAAAATTATAAATTGCCGGAAACGGAAAAACTTTACTCGGAAATGTTGCGTTTGCCCTGTAATGAAACTTTAAAGAACTCGGATATTGAATATATAATCAAAAAAATTCAGAAATTTTATGAGTAAATTTTGGAAAAAAAAGTTAAGCAATATCAACGGAAAAATCGGGTCGGGGTGCGTTATACATTCTCACGTTTGGATTGGGAAAAAAGCAAAAATCGGTAAAAAATGTAAAGTTCAGGCATTCGTATTTATTCCGGACGGGGTGGAATTGGAAGACGATGTCTTTATCGCCCCGGGGGTTATTTTTACTAACGACAAAATCCCGCCCTCTAATAAATGGGGCAAGATATTAGTTAAAAAGGGAGCGGCGATAGGAGCGGGAAGCGTAATCTTGCCCGATGTCGTTATTGGAGAGAGAGCGTTGGTCGGCGCGGGTTCGGTTGTTCTTTGCGATATTCCGGCCGATGAGGTATGGATTGGAAATCCCGCAAGATATTTGCGTAAAAAAAATATAGAATATGAAAATAATAATAACCGGCGGAAATGGATTTGTCGGAAAACCTACCATAACCGCCTTGAAAGCAAAAAATTATCCCGTAATAAATTATGATATTCAGGAGGGTTTTGATTTGCTAAATGTGGAACAACTTAAAAGCGTAATTCAAGAAGGCGACAAGGTGCTTCATCTTGCCGCTATCGCGAGATTTGCTGACGCCGACGCCGACCCTTTATTGACTTATCGGGTTAATGTTGAAGGAACGAAAAATGTGATTGAGGCCTGCGAGGCAAAGGGAGCAGAACGATTGGTTTACGCTTCCACGGGTTCGGTTTATATGCCTCTTACTACGCTTCCAATTACAGAAGATTTACCGATAAAGGGCAATTCAGTTTATGGGTGCTCTAAGGCAGTGGCGGAAAAAATGGTGGAAAAAATTAAAATTCCTTATCTGATTTTAAGATATGCTCATCTTTACGGCGAGGGTAAACACGGCCACGGGGCGATTGGGGGATTTTTGGCTAAAATGGAAAAAGGAGAACGGCCGGTGATTTTTGGCGGACAGCAGTCAAACGATTTTACTTTTATTGATGATATAGTTCAAGCAAACATTTTGGCTCTTGAAACGGAAAATCCCGATGTTTTCGGTCAAGCGTATAATATCGGCACGGGAACGGAATTGACGACAATCAGAGTTTTTGAAATTATGCGGGAATTTTTTGGTTATGATAAAGAATTTGAAATTTTACCGATGAGAGGAGTTGACCCTTTGAGATTTGCTTTTGATGTAAATAAAGCGGAAAGATTGCTTGGGTTTAAGGCGAAATATGATTTTATGTTGGGATTAAAAAAATGGTTTGGGGCATAACTTTTATAATATGCTTAAATTTTGTAAATTTTGTTGTATGGACGGCACGGCGGAAGAATTGATTTTAACCCCCAATGGTTGCAATTTTTGCGAGCAAGCGAAAAAAGCGTTAAAAGAAATTGAGGCGGAAAAAAAGAATTTGCCAGAAATTATTGAGCGGATTAAAAAAGACGGAGAAAATAAAGAGTATGATGTTTTGTGCGGCCTTTCCGGTGGCGCGGACAGTTCTTTTGTTTTACATTTAGCGGTTCAGTTGGGTTTGCGCCCTTTGTGTTTTAGTTTGGATAACGGTTATAATGACCCGAAAGCCGATGAAAATGTTTTGAAAATAGTGGAAAAACTGCAAGTTCCGCTGTATAGATACACAATAGACCTCCAAAAATTTAAAGAACTCCAATCGGCTTTTATGAAAGGTGGAGTAATGAATTTAGAAGCGTTAACCGATCATATCCTTTTTGCGGCTACCTACGAGGTGGCGGCTAAATATAAAATAAAATGGATTTTATCGGGTGGAAATACAGCGACAGAAAGTATAATGCCTGTTAGTTTTGGTCCCGAAGATCCCCGTGATTTAAGATTTATCAAGTCGGTGTATAAGCGAATGACCGGCAAAAAATTAACAGGATTGCCGATGATTTCTTTGTGGAAAGAACAGTATTACAGATTATTCAAGCAAATAAAGTTTTTGAGGTTGCTTGATTACACGGGTTATAACCGGAAGAAAGCGATTGAATTTTTGGAAAAAGAATATGATTATTATTCTTACGGCGAAAAACACTGTGAGAATTATTTTACTTGGTGGTATATGAATTTTTGGCTTTACGAACGATACGGGATAGACAAAAGAAAGGCCCACCTTTCCTCTTTGGTGGTGAGCGGACAAATGACCCGTAAAGAAGCAATGAATTTGTTGGCAGAATGTCCTATTTATCCGCGATTGGGAATTGAAGAAAAAGTTATGAAATATCCCAAAAAAAGTTATCACGATTATAAAAATAGCGAATGGATACGTAAAAAAGTAATTTGGATTTATAAATTTATACCAGCAAAATGGAAATAATAGGAGATTTTAACACTTCACTTAAAAAAGCACTTTCGGAAATAGATAATAATTGGGAAAATTATCGGGGTTTGGTTGTGTGCGGAACGCATAATCCAAGAGACACCGAAATGATGATTTTGAAAATCAAGGAAGCACGAGAAAAAAATATCCCATTTCTTGGAATATGTTTTGGGTTTCAACTTATGCTCGTGGAATGGATGCGAAATTGCGGGTTTCAAACTGCCAACACGGCGGAAGTAGAACCGAGCGCCACGCCGAAAGTTATTGTTCAACTTCCCGAGATGAGGGTAGGCATTCGTTCCGTTTTTTGGCGGGGAAAGGAATTTTTAATGTCCCATTGGCACAGATACGGTTTTGCTCGGAAACACACGAATTATTTTGAGAAAGATTGGGAGTTATCTTGGACGGACGGAATTTTGGAAGTGGCTAAATTGAAAGGACATACTTATTTTTTGGGAACGCAAGGACATCCCGAATACGACAGCAGTAAAGATAATAAACATACTTTATTGGTTGAATTTTTAGTTTTATGCAAGAAATTAAATGTAGAGTAGCCCTCTCTCTTGGCGGCGGCTTTGAAGGAACTCCGGCAAAAGTATGGGGGACAAAAAAATATAATTCAAAAACAGATAAAGATAAACCTTGTGTATTTTTTGGATTATATGGGTTGCCCGATTTTTATGAACTTTGGCGGCACAGAGGAAAGAAATGGATATTATGGTGCGGTTCGGATATTCGCAATTTTATAAACGGTTATTGGCTTGAAAACGGCGGCGGGATAAAACTTTGTCCGAAAGGATTGGCGAAATGGATAAATCAAAACTGCGAAAATTGGGTGGAAAATGAAGTGGAACAAAGAATGCTCGCCGGCCACGGGATAACCGCAAAAGTATGTCCGTCTTTTTTGGGGAATGTTGAAAAATTTGAAATAACTTATAAGCCGGCCGAAAAACCGAAAGTTTACGCTTCTGTTTCGGGAGATGATTTTAAATTATACGGCTGGGATACAATAGAACGAATAGTGGGCAGGGTTCCCGAGGTTGATTTTTATCTTTACGGAAGTAAAAATTGGAAAACAAAACATAAGAATGTTATAATAAGAGGACGAGTTTCAAAAAAAATAATGAATAAAGAAACCGAAAAAATGCAGGCGGGTTTTAGGCCGGTGGAATTTGACGGATGTTCGGAAATCATCGTGAAAGCGATTCTGCGG
This sequence comes from Patescibacteria group bacterium, assembly GCA_038057845.1. Lineage (GTDB taxonomy): Bacteria > Patescibacteriota > Minisyncoccia > Phycocordibacterales > JAGLPS01 > JBBUCK01. The sequence continues at coordinate 20,547 of JBBUCK010000046.1, read as the reverse complement.
GGGCAATATGTTATTAGCCGGATTGCTTATCCTTTTTGCCCTGCTTATCAGAATGATGATGAGTTGATTTTCCAACTGAAAAATCTTTCTCAAAAATCATTCCCGAATTGGAGAGCGTGGTTTTGGTTTTCAAATAATTTGAATAAATTTCCGTGGACTCCCCAAATATGCAAAAAATAAAATTTGCCATTATAATGCACCTTGTTGTGGTTTTAATTGGGATAGTTATCGCTATGATTTTTATGTTGGGAAAAGCAAGTCAATTTCAAAGTGATTTTTTACTTGCCTGTTATCATTGGCAGGAAATAAAAAGGAACATTTCTTTGTTTGAATTGGATAATTCGCTGGTTGAAGAATGCGAAAAAAACGGAGTAATAATCAAATAATATGAAACATTTATTATATATGCCCCTGCTTGGGCTTGGATTACATCAGGGACACCGGGGCCGGCGGTGGCTTCAAAACAGAATTACGATTTTAAAACAATTTGTTGTCCCGTCTTTATTGGCTCAAACAAATAAAAATTTTATTCTTTGGATTTCAGTAAGACCGGAAGATAAAAACGATAAACAGATTAAAGAATTAAAAACTTATTTTGAGACCGTTAAAGAATTTAAAACGATTTTTACTTTTTCCGGTGTTTGTTTTTATGATGATAAATATCCCGACCAACAAGCGCGGGAAAGATTATTAACCGCTTTGCACGGTTCAATGGGTGAAATAATCAACGCTATTGGAGGGTGTGAAAATGTTTTGATGACAATACAGCCGAGTGATGACCTTTATTTTAATGAAGCAGTCAAGGGAATACAGAGATATTTTGAGAATAATCCTTCAAAACAGGCCGTTGGATTTAAGAGAGGATATATCTGTAATTATTTAATAAAAGAAGTGGCAGACTACAATCCTCTAACAAATCCGCCTTTTTATACAATTAAATTCCCGCGGGAAATTTTTATTGACCCGTTCAGGCACGCCGAATATACGGCAATCAAGCAACATATTTACAGCGAAAAATATCCAATAGGCACTCCGTTGCCGAGCCATGAATTCCTTAAAGATGTTTTTGGCGATAATTACGGAACATTTGACGGCAGGGGTTTTCTCGTTGGGACACACTGGTCTAACATTAGCACTTCTTGGAACATTCCCTATAAAGGGATTTCGGTCGGTCAAGAAGTATTAAAACAATTTGGAATTTTTGCCGTCCCGCCGTTAAAAGTCAAACTTGGATGGAGAATGTTATATTATAAATTACCCCATTGGGTTAGAAGGAAATTAAGATATTGGTTTAAAATTTAAAATAAAGAGAATGAAAAAATTATTTCAAACAACTGAAAAATGGTCGGCTTGGTGGAAAGGACGCAAAATTGACTGGAACGAACACTATTTACAAACCTTTGATCATCCTCACAGGAAGGTTATTGTTGCCGTGCTTAAAACTCTTAATTTTGTGTCTCTGTTTGAAATTGGCTGTGGTCCGGGAGCAAATCTTTTAAAAATAATAAAAGAAATCCAAGATAAACAGGTTGGCGGCACGGATATTAACGCGGACGCGATAGAATTGGCGAAAAAGACCTTTAACGGCGGGGTGTTCAAGGTGGGGCGGGCGGACGATATAATGTTATCTGATGATTCAACCGATGTGGCGTTAAGCGATATGGTGTATATTTATATTTCACCTCGGCATATAGATAGACACATTCGGGAACTAAAAAGGATAACGAGGAACTATGTTGTCTTGTGCGAGTTTCATTCCATAAGTTGGTGGCAAAGATTTAAACTAAAATGGCAAAGGGGATATTTCGCTCATAACTGGAAAAAACTTTTGGAAAAACACGGATTTTACGATGTATGTATGATAAAATTACGGCCACAGGATTGGGACGGCGAGCCGCAGAAAACTTTTGCTTATGTGATTATGGCAAAAGTTCCAACGTACAAAAATTGACATCGTGAAAAAAAATTAACAACTTTTTATATGGTATAATATATGTATATGATTAAATTTTTATTTAATTGGAAATATCGGCATTTCAAGACCAAAATAAGAAGCGTTGAGAGAACGATTGAAGATTTAAATTTCAAACGTTTTAAAATTGCCGAAATACGGGAAGAAGTCAGGAAAGAATACGATAACTTAAAAGCAAAATTGGCCGCCACCGAACAAGAGATTAAAAAGCAAGCGGAAAACTTGACTGCGCCGAAAGAAGAAGTGGCGAGATTAGAAGACCAAAAAATTGTTTTAACCCGCGACACCGAAAGAAAATTGGCTCAGTTGAAAGAATTTGACCTTGAAATTAGCGGCTGTAAACCTAACCAAGATTATCAAGACGGCCGGCAAGGCATAAATGACCAACTCGGGGCATTGCAGGAATTAAAACAGATGTTGATAGAATATGTTAAGGAAATATAAAGAATACGGAGAATTATGTATGTCGCTACAACTGCAACCAAAAAAATAGCGGCGCTTAAAAAAAGAATAAGGATTATTCAGGGCGGAACTTCTGCGAGCAAGACAATCAGTATTATTCTGTTTTTGATTCATTCGGCGCAAACCGACCCAAAACCAACTTTAACCAGCATTGTGTCCGAGAGTTTCCCACATTTAAGGAGGGGAGCGATGAGAGATTTTTTTGATATATTAAAATCTCATCAATACTGGCGAGAGAACAGGTGGAACTCCACTGACAAGATTTATACTTTTGAAACAGGCAGTCAGATAGAATTTTTTTCTGCTGACCAGAGCGATAAATTAAGAGGAGCGAGGCGGCAGAGATTATTTATCAATGAGTGTAATAATGTCGCGTTCAACGCTTTTGAGGAATTGGAAGTCCGGACGGAAGAGTTGATTTTCCTTGACTATAACCCGACGAATGAATTTTGGCTTTTTACGGAAGTTTTGGGAAAAAGAGATGACATAGAATATATAATTTTAACATACAAAGACAACGAAGCATTAAGCAAAAATATCATAGGCACGATTGAATGCCGCCAAAACAGAAAAGATTGGTGGAAAGTATATGGATTGGGGCAACTCGGAGTAATTGAGGGCAGAATTTATAAAGATTGGGAAATAATTGACGAAGTTCCGCATTTCGCGCGACTGGAAAGATACGGCTTGGATTTCGGATACACTAATGACCCTACGGCGATAGTGGCGGTATATTATTTTCAGGGAGGATATATTCTTGACGAGATATGTTTTTTGAAAGGTTTAAGCAACAAGCAGATAGCGGATACTTTACAGAACGAAAAACAAGCGTTGGTGATAGCTGACAGCGCCGAGCCAAAAAGCATAGATGAGTTAAAAACTTACGGAATAAACATAACCGGCGCCGAAAAAGGAAAAGACAGCGTCAATAATGGAATGCAACTTGTTCAAGACCAGAAAATTCAAATCACAAAAAGAAGCGTAAATGTAATTAAGGAATACCGGAATTACCTTTGGAAAGTAGATAAAGACGGCAAAATTCTCAACGAACCCGAACACGCTTTCTCTCATTCAATGGATGCCATAAGGTACGCCTTAGTTTCAATTCTTAAAAAGCCGGTGATAACTGAATTTAAACAATCAAGCCCCGTTTTGCCCTATTACGCCGACCAAGATTTAAGATTTTAAACCGGGATAGAAATATGAAACGTAAATATAATTACGTAAAAAAGTACTATATGGATATAGGAAGACCGACAAAAATGACCGCTGAAACAATCTCTAAGTTAGAAGAAGGTTTTATGCTTGGTTTTACTGATAAAGAGGCCTGTTTATTCTCGGGAATATCCCCGAACACACTTTACGAATTTTGTAAAGAGAATAAAGATTTTGGTGAGAGAAAAGAACTTCTAAAAGAACAAATAAAAATGAGAGCTAAACAGAATATAGCCAAAGGAATAATGGAGGGTGAAAAACCTTTATCACAATGGTATTTAGAGCGCAGAGATAGAGACTTTAAGCAGAAAACGGACTTAACGACCGACGATAAACCTATTGCGATATTGGCGGCTATAATCCCCCCAAAAAATGAAAATTGAACTGGAAATTAAAAACGACGAAAATATAAAATCAATGACTGCTGGTCAACAAGAACAAATAGCTGAGATATTTAACGCTCTTGTTGTTTCCGGAGGATTGACCGGAGTTAAGGGCGGACAGACAATAGTTCATTTTGACGGAGAGGGGATTTTCCAAGGAGTGGAGTTGAAGTATTGGCCATGGCGAAGGCGAAAAAATTAAATAACTAAATCCTAACTCACACAATGAGCGGACATTTATCTTTACGGTTTTTGTCCGTTTTTTGTTGGAATAAAAAAAAATTATGAAACACGATTATTTGACAATTAAGGGCTACGCTCAATCCGCATTCGCGGAGTTGCTGAATCCTGATGGGAGAGTGAGAATAGAACAGGCAACCAGCTTGACTTCTCCCTATGCTGTGCGCGGAAGTATATATACCGCCCACGCTCTTTTAACGCGAGGGACGGAGACTACATTATTTTCCGGCGTGGCCGGGAAAAAGTTGGATTTAATCTTTTTCTCCGCGATTAACAGCAGTAGCGCTTCTAATCTGATAACTTTTCGCGTTGGAACTGGCGGGAATAAGGTTTATAGGATACTCATTCCGGCTTATGACACTATGAGCGTTAATTTGCCTGTGCCTTTGCCGCAGGATGAGGCCGGCGCCGCTATCACGGCGCAAACAGAAGACTGGGGCGAGATTTCTGACAGTGCGGTTACTATTTCGGCTTTGGCGGTTGAAAATTAAGTATTCAAAATATGCACTCTCTACTCTCAAAAATTTTTGCCAAAAGGAAAATCAACTCTTTTCAGGATTTATCTGAGGAAGAAAAACAAACCTTTTTAGTTTGGGATTCTATTCTTTCCAAAGAAACATTAACGATTGAAGACATTGTGATTTTCTGCAATTCGCAAATTGGACTCATAGAGATGAAGTGGAAAGATTTAACCGTCAATCAAGATAAAAAAGCGGAACTAATCCCGTATCATACCTGTTATAGAACTCTCGCGGAGGCGATTACATCGCCAAAGGTCGCGCGAGAGGCCTTGGAAAAGCAGTTAGTTGCGATGATATATTAAAAATGAAAATAAAAATTCAAGAAACAAATAAACCGGAATCGGCGGCTTCTCCGCCTCCGGCCAAAACAGAGAAGGAGGTTTTACTTGATTTGTTGGCAACTCTTAAAAGTTTAGGAGTGAACAGCATTTCGGATTTAGAGAATAAAATAGCGAGAGCGATATGAAATAGCGAGAGCGATATGAAATAGCGAGAGCGATATGAAATAGCGAGAGCGATA
>JBBUCK010000046.1:0-15134 GCA_038057845.1 Patescibacteria group bacterium | reverse complement strand
GAGAGCGATATGAAATAGCGAGAGCGATATGAAATAGCGAGAGCGATATGAAATAAGCAGATTATAGGGAATAGGGAATAGGGAAGTAATTTGTAATTTTGCCCAATGACGGCGTTAAACTCATAGACACTATGGTAGAGAATGAACAGGTCGTTAATTTAGAAGACCCGACCAATCTTCCCGTCAGTGAAGACGAAAAAACATCAGCGGACTTAGAAATCGGAGGGGAGCCGATTCAACCGCAAGCCGGCGATAAAACCAATCCTAACCTCTTGCTTCGCTCTCTCCAAGAAGAGAGAGTAAAAGTAAGAGAATTAAAGGAAAAGGAAGCCGCGCTTGAAGAAGAACTTAATTCGTTTAGAACTCCCGTTCTTTCTGATGATATAGAGGGTGAAGTAAAGATTTTAAAATCGGAACTTTCCGAGATTAAATCCGAACTTGCCCGAAAAGATGTTCTTATTACTTATCCTCTTTTAAAGGATAACTGGGCGGAATTTAATGAATTTTGCTTAAATCCCGAAAACAAAGGAATGAATATAAGAACCTCAGCAAAGGCGTTTCTTGTGGAAAAAGGATTATTGGAAGCCCCCCGAAAAGGCCTTGAAAAGCCGACAGGCGGGCAACCAGTCGCTCCGGAGGGTAAAATGTCTCCCGAAGACGTCGCCAATCTCCGCAAAAACAATTTTCGCGAATATCAAAAACTTGTCCGAGGGGGCAAGATTTAACTTGCCGGAAGAGAAAGGTCGCAGAAAGAATTTCAAGATTTAGAAAAAAATTTACAGATAAAAAAATATGACTTTAAGTTATTTTGCAGAACAATTCGCCGGTAAAGTGCTGGCGAAAGTTTACACGAAATCAGTATACGAGGGAATAGTAAACAGAAACTACGAGGGAGAAATCAAAAAAGCGGGGGATAGAGTTAATATCCTTTCTTTTTTGAACTCCGGAGAACTCCAAGATTATGTCGCTGGGACGGATATGGCCGTTCAGCGGATCTTGGACGCCGAAGACCAGTTAATCGTTGAAAAGCGCAAGGCCTACAACATCTCGCTGGATACTTTGGAAGACTTGTTTACTTACGCCACCAATATTCCCGAATATCTTTTAGAGGAACAAGCGAGAGTGTTGGAAAAAACCATTGATACTTATGTTCTCAATAAATTCGGTGAAGAAGTTAAAGCGGGTAGCTGGCTGGGTATGGACTTGCGCGTTGAAGGTTCGGGTCAAACCGAGGCCTCAATCGCTACTTCCGCCACCGGCGGAACAGTTACGGTTAACGCGAACTCCAATACTTACGAAGGTCAAATCGGAACAGTTGAAGACAGAGGCGATGCCGCCCTTGTATTTGCGGGATTTAACAATTCCGTGCTTTACAAAGGTTTTCGCTTACGCTCAACTGCTTCATTTGTTTCTCCGTGGTATAGAATTTCAGCCGTTACCAGTTCTACTGTTGCTTCGCTGACCGAATGGGACGAAGAGATTGTTGGTCCGGATTTTGAGGAAGGTTATAGTCTTCGCGGATTATTCGGCGGAGACGGTACTGATTTCCCGAAATATGGAACAGGCAATGCCTCGCTGATTACGATGTCTTCTCTCGGCTGGGAAATCCAAGCCGCCAGAGCGACATCTGTATCGGCCGCGAGCATTTACGACCAGTTCACTCTTTTGGCGGAAAAACTTGACGACAACGAAGTCCCAGACGGAGAACGGCACATTGTGCTTCCCCCGTCCGGTGTTACTATGTTGCGTCAAGCGGCTGAATTACAGCCCTCTGGGATTGATGAAATCTACAAAGGAACCGTGATCAACGGCAAGGCAATGCGTTTAGGCGCGTTTGATATTCACTCCGCGGCTGGCACTCGCGTGTCAACCAGAGCGGGGCAGTCAACCGCGACGACCGGCGGCCCGAGTTCCGATGTTGTCTTAACAACCGGAGCGACGGGTTATCTTATTCCGTCAAACCACATTGGATTTATATCCTATGCGGATAAATGGAGCGAGTCCCGCGTTCAGGATGCCGAAGACCAATTCGCCAAGAAATATCAGGGTCTCTATCTCTTTGGAGCGAAAGTTCCGAGGGCGAGACGGAAATTTGGCGCCTTGTTGTTTGGTTCGTTCTAATCGCAGATTTTAGTTAACTTGTGATAGCCGAAAGGCTGATTAACTCGTTTGTCGGGCGTAAACTTTGCGGAATACGCCTGACGGCGCAAAGAAATGAGTTTGATTCAGAAAATTCAAAAATGGTATTATAAGTTGATAGGAATGACGCCGGATAAAATGGAAATGGTATCTTATTGGAAAAAAGGCGAGTCGGTGGCCGCCAAAGTGATGAAGGCAGAAGACGGCTCTTTGGTGATGAAACTGGAAGGGGAAAAATATCCGTTCCCGACATTCCCAAGAGGGCATTTGCTTTTCGGGGCTTTATCTCCTCTAAAACACCAAATCAAAAATCAGATATTTAACGAGAGTTGGGCGAAAAAAGAGAATTGGGGAGTTCAAGAAATTCAAGAAGTTAAACGAAAATTATTATCCGTGAATGAAATTCCTAAATGGTTTGAACCGTTAAAATACGACATAATCCCCCTGAAAAATATGACGCCGTCGGTTAGAGAAATCTATCGGGGATGGACGAAAACCGCTCCCGAACATACTTTTGTTTTGAGAGATTATCTGTGTTTTATTCTACAAGAAGACGACGGCTACCGGATGAGGGTTCAATGGCTTGTTGGCTGGTTTGGTTTCTTTTTTAAATGGAAGCCGATTAAAAGTTTTGAGTTGGGATTAAAACTGCTGGAACACGCCGAAGTTATCGGTGATATGAAAGAAAAGATTTTATTGTTAAGAACGATTTTAATGCTTTGTCTGAAAGATGAAAATATAAAAAAACACTTTATCGCTTTCGCGCGGGAGGTTGACTGGAAAAAAGTTAAATTGACGAGAGCGGACAAGTATCATTTCCGGGGGAAGTATTTTAAAGTTGATTATCCTTATTTGGAGTATTAAATCCGGAGTTCGGAGTTCGGGGAATTAAAAATTTAAAGAATATAAATGGAACAAATAATTTTTGAAAACGCTATAAAAATAGACGAGGCTTTGCCAAAGACAATTCAAAAGCCGGCCGCTTATTCCGAATTTTCTTTGGCGGCTCAACCGGACGGGGGGCTTTTGCCGACTGCCGCTCTTACGACACCTTATATTACGACCGTTCCCGAGGCAAACATCAATGAAATAACCGCCGGAGAAGATATAACAAAGGGAGATTTAGTGGCAATCGGCAGAATCCAAACAACCGACTTCGTTCAAATAGCGGCCGACGCTTATACTGATTTTAATAATCCGAATATAAATTATAACGGCAATAACCTTGTTTGTGAAATGAGCGGCGGTTCTTCATTAAAAAAAATATTTTTAAAATTCAACACCGGGTTTACCAATCAACCATCGCAATTTAACAGAGTATTTTTAAAACTTTGGAAAAGTAGCGCTTCCGCTTGCCAAATTAGAATAGAAGTCGTAACGGCAAGCTGGTCGGAAAGCACGATTACTTATAATACCGAGCCGACGGTCAACACGAGCAGTGATCGATTAAGACTGGAAGTTTCTTTCGCGGCCGCCGCCGGCTATTATTCAGTTGATATTACTCCTTTATTTTGCGCTTTTGATTCCGGTGATTTATTAAATTATGGCGTTAGAATCAGCGCGCTAAACGATACTACCGGAACTTTTGTGGCGAGAACCGGCGGAAGCACTAATCTGCCCCAAATTTCAATGAGAGGACTTTATGACACCGATAAAGCGTGGAAAGCCAAAAATGATTATCCTTTGGATTATTACGCGGTTATCGGTTTTTCAAACGAAACAAAATTAACGGGAGAAGTAATGGATGTTAATTATGGAGGGATCACCGACAATTTACTCACCGGATTAACGGCGGGGACAACATATTATGTAAGCAATACCGCCGGAAGCATCACCAACAGCATCTCGGGACTTAATAATTTATTTTCGGTCGGTTTGGCGGTTTCTTCCACAAAATTTATTTTTAAAAAACAACCATTATTTTTAACAATTACAAGAACACACAGTATTAGTAGCCCGCAGGTGAAAGAACTGGAACAAAGCACGACTTTAACCGGCGGCAATGATTATGACGTTTTATGTCTTGGCGTGCCGATAACGCAGTTAAAAATAGACGTTAAGGGAGAAGTAGGATATAACAATTCTATGCAATCATCTTCCGGAACTGTTAAAATTCCAGCAACGGAAGAATGTGTATATTTTGGATTTAAAGATGCCGAGTTGTCTACTTATGGCAGGTCATCAGATTATATAATCGTTTTGGATAGCGGGAACACATACGCTAACGTGCGGTATATAAATACCAGTTATATTTTATGGTTTTGGCAGGGATTAAGCACCGCGGCCGGCAGAGTGGAATTTCTTGTTTATGTTTGTCAGGTTGTAATATAAAAATACAGGTATGTATCAATATTTGATTAAAAGTTATAGAGGCGGAGTTTCAGATGAAAACAATAAAGGTATTGAAGGTTCTTTCAAATTCGGGTATGGCTTGGATATTCACGACAAAGATGATGTTTTAAAATGTAAGCAAACACTGGCGACATTGGAAGAGAGTATAATTGACGGTTTGATACTTTTTTTTGTCGGCGGCTCTGACGGCTCAACTTATATGTTCGCCGACAACGGGGATATTTACGCGAGGAGCGGAGACGGAGCGGTTAATTTGGCTTATACCGATACTAACGGAAAAATCAGAGGAGCGGCAGAGTGGAAATTAAGCGACGGAAATACTTATCTTTTTTGGGCGACAGCGACAAGTTTAGCAAGAAAACTTATCAATGGAAGTCCCGATTTAACTTGGGCTGGCGTGGAAGAAAACTATAAAACAACTCTTGAAAGCGTGGATTGGCACACAATGGTAATAGCGTCAGGCCAGCTTAACATCGCCAACGGAAATTATTTAGCTTCAATAACTTACGCCGAAAGTTTCAACGCTCAACAGTTAAATATCGTGCCCGGGAATATAATTAAAACATTGGAAGAGAGAGATGATTACACTATTTTGGGTTCAATTAGAAAAAACGAAAGCGAAGAAGGACATATCTGGTCTTGGATTACGACTGCCACGAATTGGGTGCAAAAAAAGAAAATCCCGATTAAGGGAGTGAACGCTTTAATCAATACAGAACTTATGCTTTTGCAGGGCGGAGACGACGGAGAGATATTTTTTTCCGATTTCATCAACGCCATTCCTTTGCACGGAATACCGGGCGGGGGACAAGTAAACCCCGGCGGGGTCTCCATAGAAGATGACAGAGCGATTTTCGGTTTTTATGGGGGAAGTTATCCCGGGCTTTGGAGTTATGGAAGAAAGAGAAAAAATCGGCCGTTTACTTTGAATTTTGATTATCGTTTGGCGAAAACAATTTTAGGAAGCACGGTAAGTTCAATAGGAGCGGTGGCGGTGATTAATAATGAACTTCTTGTTTCTTGGGGAACCACGGACGGTTCAATATCCGATTATGGACTTGACGGGGTAAGTTCCACCACCAAGACAGCCGCGATTTACGAAGGATTAGAATTTAACAGCGGGACTGCCGAAAAAAAGACATTTCAAAAAGTAAAAATTATAATGGATTCTTTACCTTCGGGGACATCTTTCGCCGTTAAATATAAAGCGGACAGGACGACAACCGGCGGCGATAGTTCGGCCGGAGCCGGTTTTAAATACGCTCTGGTGGCAAATTCAACGGCAACAACTTTTTCTTTGGCGGGTGAAACGGAAGCGGAATTTATCATTAATAACAATATGAAGATAATTGAAATCGGAGCGGAATTATTCCCGTTTGTAAATGATACGCCAAATATAATTTTAATTTCAGTTGATTTTGAATAACAAGAACGAGAAATAACGAGATATGAACAAGGGCGATATTATAACCGAAGTATTGGTAAGAACCGGCAAAAACACGGCAAGCGGGTGGCTTTCAGATACTTTTTTAAACGACTGGGTTTCTCAATCTCACCAATGGGCGGCTGGATTTAAAAAATGGCCGTTTACCGAAGGCAGAATTTCCACCACCTACTCTACAACCGAAGAGTGGGATTTTGAAGGGTACAAGGCGGATAGTTTCAGATTTATGCAAATAGGGGGGAAAAGATTAAGAAAACTTAATTTCGCGGATTATCAGATTTTCAAAGAAGAAAGCCCCTCGGCTAATGATAGAGTATTTTCCGATTTTGGGGGATTAGTATTTATTAACCCCAATATAGACCTTTCCGGGACTTTAACCGCTTGGGGGCAATACGCGCCGGCTAAATTTGACGCAACTGATTTAACCGAGAACACCGTATTTTCCGAAGGAAACGATGAAGGCAATCAGGCGGTAATTGAAGAGATAATCGGATTTATTTTTAAAAGAGACGGGAAAAAAGATGACGCGTTAAAACAGCATCAGATTGCTTCGGCTTTATTAGCTGAATTGTGGCAAAGAATACAAGACGAACAGTACGCTTATCAGACCCATTCCGACAGAGGCGGAATGTTTGAACGTTTTGACGTGTTAAGAGGCGGGGCGTCGGATGAAATTCTGCGTCGCGACCAATTTTAGATTATATTTATATCTGTATAATTTTTATGGAAGACATTTTTTTACAAACTGAAATGGAAAGATTACTTAAAGAAAAAAAAGCCGCCCTTGAATTGCGGGAAAGAAAACACGAGGATTGGGACGGAAACTACGAACTTTACAGAAATAAAGTAAAAACAAACCGCCTAACTCAAAGGCAAGCCGTTAACATTCCTTTAATGAAGGAAACAATTAAAACGCTTCTTTCTAAAATTGACGATAAACCCAATGTGGAATGGCAGGAACTCAACGGCGATGAGCAAAAAGAACTCTACTATCAGGAAATTTGGAATGATTTTGACACCGCGAATAATCTTGAACTGATTGATATATTGGATAAAAAAAACGTGCTTCTTTACGGGATTTCTTTTAAAAAATTAAATATCGGAATTAAAGGAATAACATCCAGCGTTTTAGACCCGTATGACATAGCGATAGACCCCCTAACTCTTCCGTGGGATATTGAGACGGCGAGGTTTCTTGTCAACATAAACATTTTCCGTTCGGTTAGAGAAATTTTAGCTGACGATAAATATACCAAGAAAGGAAAAGACGCTTTGAAACTTTGGGAAAATTCCGGCGAGGGCATAACCCAAAGTGAAAAAAATAAAGAAGAATGGGAAAAAAAAATGGAGCGACTAAAATCAATGGGCGTGGATAGTTCGGATTTTCAGTTATTTGCTGGTGGAGACAGGATTGTCAATCTAACGGAACATTTTACCAATGTTTGGAACAGTTCTGAGAAGAAATTTGAACGCCGAGTTGTGGTGTATGCCGATGACACGATAGAACTTCTTAACGAGAAGTTGGAAGATTTAATCGGAGTTGACTTTTGGCCGTTTGAATTTTGGAGCGAAGACCCGGAAATTAACGATATTTATCCCGATAGCGTGGCGGATTTAATCAGAACCCCTAACAAGGTTTTGAATGTTTGGTATTCCCAAATGATAGAAAATAGAACTTTGAGAAATTTTCAAATGCACTGGTTTTTACCAATGCAGGGATATACTCCTCAAACCTATACTCCCGGCCCGGGTGTTATGCTCCCGGCTCCTCCGGGCGAAGACATCAATAAGGTGATAAAACCGGTTGAGATCTCAGGCTTAGACGACACATTGGAAGCAATAGCGGCTATTACGAGAATAGTGGAAAGAGGCACGGGAGCGACCGCTATTGATAAGGGACAATCCGAGAAAGGAACGCAAACGCTTGGCGAGGTTGAAATTCTTGTTAGCAAAGCCGGCGAAAGAGCGACGGCAATGACAAAATTTTATCGTATATCTTGGTATAAATTCGCCCAAAAATGGGATGCTTTAATGCAAGCCAACGCGCCGAAAATTATTAAACTTCACAAAAAAGGAAGAAGTGGTAAGACTTATACTCAAAAAGTTTACGCTTCTGATTGGAAATCTGACTATAAACCGAATGTTCGCTCTACTTCTGAACAAGACCAAAACAACATTCAAACAATTCAAAAATTCCAATTTTTGCTTAATATGTTTCCGAACAATCCCGCTCTAAGACAGGTAGCCCAAAAGCGAAGTTTAGAATTGGTTGATGTTTCACCCGAAGAATTGAATGAAATAACGGAAGCGGAAAAACAATTAGCGGAACAACTTCAAATGCAAGCCCAAGCGCAACTCGCCCAACCGATGCAAACGCAAGTTAATCCGGCAATAACCGGAGGCGGAGGCAGAGGAATAGGCGGGATATAAAATATGAACGGAGAGAACCACAAAGAGATAATGTATAAACTCGGTGAACTTTCAGAAGGAATGAGAGGAGTGCATAGTCGCCTTGATAAAATAAATGGCGCGATTCAAAAACACGAACAAGACATTTTAAATTTAAAATTTAACAAAAGTTATGTCTTGGGAGCGGCGAAGATTATAAGTTTTTTAATCGGCGCGTTCGGAGCAATAATTGGATTGATTATTCCTTTTTTAATTAACTATTTTTTTTAAAAATTAACTATTTATTTTAATTTTATGGCAACTTACGATTATTCACAATTTTATAAAACCAAAAGCCCGACTGGATATGATGTTTTCCGAAGCGGCGGACAAAAGTTGACTTACCAAGAAGCCCTGCCGATGTTTCAGAGCGGTTTTAATGTTGATTTTATATCGGAACGCGCTCCGGCTCCCACTCCCTCTCCGACCCCAGCTCCTGCCCCCACTCCTACTCCCGCTCCGGCCCCTACGCCGGCCCCCGCACCCGCTCCTACTCCCGCTCCTGCTCCTGCCCCTGCCCCTACTCCCGCTCCGGCTTCTCCGGCTTCTCCCGACCAATCAACTTTGCCCTATATTCAATTTAAGGGTTCTCCCGATGTGTTTGAGAAAAAAACAGGCAGACATATTACTTTTGAAGAAGCGCAAAAAACTCCGAAATTTTGGGAGCAAATTCAGCAAACGGATTCCGTCAGACCTGGTATTACAAAAGAAGAAGATTTCGCCGCGAAAAGCGAACAAGATTTACAGAAAGAAGAAATGCAAATCGTTTTAGATAAATATGAAACTACACTTGGCGCGCGCATTTCACCCGAAGAATACGCTTATAACCCGCAGGGGACTTTACAATCTTATATTAAAGACATCTTAACCGCTCTAAAAACCCCCGAGACATCTTCTGCTATTACGAAAATGACAACCGAAATAGAGGGCTTGGAAAACGAAAGAAACGATAAAATAGCGGAGATTAACGATAACCCCTTTATAAGCGAGGGATTAAGAAGCCGCAAAGTGGAGCAAATGCAAAATAAATATGAGGGGAAAATAGAGGCAAGAATAAATAAACTCCGCCTGCTTCAAAGCACGGAAAAAAACGCAAGACAACAAACGCAGTTCGCCGTTTCAACCGCCGCTTCTTTATACGGCAAAGAACAAGCCCTGCAACAGGATCAACTGCAATTTATGATAGAACAAGCCCAAAAAAAAATGACGGCGAAAAACAATCTCAAAGAAGATGTAATGGAAGTTCAGGGCGGGCTTTATGATTTAAAAGAGAAAAAATGGATTATTCAGCCGAAGGCAGGAGGAGGAGGAATGGAAAAAACTACCTACGGAGCAACGACCGAAGAACGAATAAATAAAGAAGTTGAAAATCTTTATTCCGGAAAATACGGCAAAAAAGGAGCGAGAGAAAAAGTAATTTCTATTCTTCAAAAAGAATTTCCAAACAGAAAAGACATTGCGAATATTATTTATAACAGAGTTCCCGACGAATACGAAGCCGGCATTAAAACTTCGGGCGGAAGTGATTTGAATTTAGAAGGTTATTTGGAAAAAAACAGTGAGGCCGAAACATCAAATTGGTGGATTGATTTATGGGGTAAAATTTTATAAAAATATGGCTCTTCCATTAAGCATTCAACTTTTAGAAAAAGGAAAAGAAAAACTCCGCGATATTAAAACGGGCGCTTTCAGTTTGGCTTCGGAAATCGGGACACAATTTAAAGCCGCCGATAAACTGCTTGCCGAGAAACTCGGAATGGATACCGGCGAACTGGCAAATAGAGAGAAAAGATTTCAGGAAACAAAATTTACTTTCGGACAAAAAATCGCACAATCAATTTTTGATATTAAAGAAAGCGCCCGACAGGCCAAGGAAAAAATAATTTTAGAAAATTCGCTTGTAATGAAAGAACCAACTCCGGGGAAACCTCTTTTCGGCCGGCCGGAAAGTCCCGAAGAAAAAGCGCAAGTGATTGCCAGAGTAGAACAAGTAGAAAGAATCGCATTGGGATTGGCTGTTGGGAGACTTAAATCGGTTAAAGTCGTCTCGGAAGCGTATAAATATGTCGTTCAACATTTTGGAAAAGAAATAGCGTCAAAAATGGCAAGTAAAAATCCCGGAATGATTGAGAGTTTATTTAAAATTAAAGATTTACAATTAACCGCCATAGGTAAAAAAAATTTAATTCAGGGAGCGAAAAAGGGCGCGGAAAAATTGATAGCCAAATCCAAAGAAACCGCTCAATATTTTGGAATAGAAAAGTTAGGACTAACTTCCGAGCAAAACAAAGAAATAAACGCTCGGCTTGATATTCTTGGATTAAAACAACGCTTAATTCAAACTTTTGCCGATATGGAAACGGCGGCGCAGGATTTGGGGATGCATCCGCAAGAACTTTTAAAAATTAAACCGACCAATTTATCAGCGGCGGCGGGGGTGGCAGTTAAAAATTTAATACAAGGCAACGCTAAATTTATCACGGAGAGTTATAAGGCAATAGCCGCCAATCCCGAACGAGCGGCGGAACTCGCGCCGAAAATCGCAATAGCCAGCGGACAACAAGATGATGCTCTAAGACTTATTATTAAAAGCGGAACAGAGGCCGGCCGGTTTGTGAGTTCTCTTAGAATTATAGCTAATAACACTCTTGATCCCGTTTTTTGGCTTAAAAAGGCCCAAGAATTAAGAGGAAGCAAACCATTAACCGACCCGCAAAAGATGGCGATTTTAGATTTAATCGGAAAGCAAGATAAACAAGGTCTTGCGATTTTTACGTCTTTGCTTCGCTCTTCCTCCGCGGCGGAAAAAGCGATAACACTTTGGAAGGCGGGACTTTTGACCTCACCCACGACGCATATCGCCAATATGGGCGGAAATACAACTATGGGATTTTTGGAAACTGCCTCTGATATTCCAGCAACCATTTTAGATAAAGCGGCTTCTATTTTGTCCGGCAAAAGAACAACAACAATTTCTCCCGATACGATTTTAGCAAAATTTAAAGGAATGATAAAAGGGGGAGCGGAAGCAAAAAAATACCTTGAAAACGGATTTTATGCCGATGATATTTTAATGAAATATGATATTCCAAGACAAGTTAATTTTGATAATAAATTTTTGGATACTTACACAAAAACCGTGTTTAGAACTCTCGGAGCGGAAGATATAATTTTTCGCAAAATGGCAATGTCTGAAAGCTTAGCTAAATCCGCCGAAGTTCAAGCCATAAACGAAGGATTAAAAGGACAAGCGTTTAAAGCCAGAGTGTCGGAACTTTTAACTAATCCGACCGCTAAAATGTCAGTAGATGCGGTTGACGCGGCGGAATACGCGACTTTTCAAAGTCCAAACATTTTAGCGGACGCGATAAATAAGTTTAAATTTAAATTACAGGGGAAGGGGGCGGTAAAAACGGCTCTTTACGTCGGTTCTGAAATAACCGTGCCTTTTGTCAGAACTCCCTCTAATATCTCGGCTCGGCTTTTTGATTACACTCCCGGAGGATTTATTAAAGGATTATTCCATTTAGTCGGACAAAAAGGACAGCAGACTATCGTTAAAGATTTCGGCCGAGCAATAACCGGATCTACTGTAATGGCGCTTGGGTATGCTCTTGCAAAAAAGGGCTTAATGATTGGCAATCTTCCCTCTTCAAAATCAGAAAGAGAAATGAAGTTGGCGGAAGGTAAGCAAAGTAATTCTTTGTTTTTTCTCGGCAAATGGCGGAAACTTGATAGAGTTTCCCCGATTGGAAATCTTTTGTCTCTTGGGGCTGAAATTGCCCGGATGCAAGAAGAAGGAAAAAGGGGATTAAGCCTCGCCGTGTCTTCCGGTTTTTCCGGCTTGAAAGGATTGTTTGAAATGTCAATGCTAAAAGGCGCGAGCGGGACCATTAAGGCTTTGACACAACCTGAAATTTACGGCGAAAGATTTGCCGAACAAACTATATCTTCAATTGTGCCGTCTTTTATTGGAAGAACTGCTAAAATTTTTGACCCGACGATTAAAAATCCGGAAAGGATTATTGGTTCAATTATCGCTAAAATTCCTATTGCTTCAAAAGCCGTCCCAACTCGTTTGGATATTTGGGGCGAAGAAGTCAAAGTTGGCGGCGGGAGATTAAGTTTAATTGACCCCTTTTCTTCCACGGAAGCCAAAGATGACCCAATTATTAAAGAAGCGAGAAAAATTGGCGTTAATATCGGAACGCCGAGCCAAATAATTTCTAAAACAAAACTCACCAACGCCGAATACGAATTTTATCAAAAAATTCAAGGAGAAGTTTTAAAGAAAGTTTTATCATCTTTAATAGCCGATGAAAGTTATAGAGATTCTTCCCGAACGGAAAGAGAGAAAGCAATGACAAGCGCCATTAGAAAAACACGAGAACAAATTAACGATACTATTTTCCCGATTATAATGATCAAAAGATTTAACTTGCCTCACAATATAGACCCCGCAAAATTACGGGATATTTTGAATGAGGGAATGAGCAATCCAAAATTCAAAAATGCTTCTCCTGAAAAACAAAGAGAAATTATATTAGCCGCAACGAAAGAATAATGCGCCCAATATAAAACCCAACATAAGACCAACTATCACCCCGCCCATTATTGCCTGCAATTTATCTGCTTCCGCGTTTTTAAAAGCCGCGGAGATTAACTCGCCTAATACAAAATTTTTTTTGTTGTCATCCATAATCTCAAAATAGCATACCAATAAAAATCTGTCAAATTTGACAGGTGTTAATAACTCCACTTGTTTGCTTTTTCAAAAAATATTATAATGTATAAAGGACTACTCATTCGTTCGCGCTGACGGCGAGTTTGTTTTCCTTTTTAAGAAAGAAAAAACCAGAACCACAAGTTATACAATTATTTGTTCTTGGTTTATCTTTCGGGCGCACCGGCTCAATGCGCCGACAGGCAGAATAAAGGCCGAACAATATCTGCCGCTAAAATTTCCGCTCTAACCGGCATTCTCCGGATTGCTTGTTAGAGTTTAGGGTTGGCTTCGGATTTGAAAATAGGCCAAAAACTGGGGCTCGCCCCTTTACCAAAATCAAATTGTCTAACAACTCAAAACGGCTATAAACGAAGCGAAGGCCATTTTGAAAACTTTTATTCCAACTATCTCGCGGAAGCGTCCGTAGTGGAAACGAGAAACTATGGAATAAAGCGTAGACAGAGAACCAAGGGCTACGCAAGGGCTGACCCGGCCGACGACCAAGCAGGGACGCGGCAACGACGGAATAACGATGAGGTTCACGTCGCCGCCGTTGATTTTAAAACTTTAAGATGTTAAAATTTATGAAAGATTATTTTATCAGTTCAACTGGTGAGGGTTTATCTCTCACTGTGCAAGGGCTCGGATTAACCGGACTTATTTCTTCGTTGGCTGTGATAAGCAGATTACTCGGTTTTGATATTTCCGAAAACGAACTAACGACTATTGTCGGAGGTTCATTACTGATTGTTTCCACCGCAATGACGATTATCGGACTTCTGCGAAAGATTTATTTTAGGTTAAAACCTTTGTTTGGCTAACTGGAAACTAAAATTAAAAACTGGATTGCCGGCGGTTTGCTCATTTTTCTTTGTTCGGAAATTATCATTTTGTCTTTGATAGTCCGAGCCGAGAAAGAAGTCAACGCTTTCAATTTGGTTTCAATTAAGCACATAGACAGGCAGATAGAATTGCCGGAAATTTTGTTGCGGATTGCCAAGTGTGAAAGCGGCGGCAAGCAATTCAACGCCAACGGCTCTGTTTTGCGGGGAAAAATCAACCCGCAGGATATTGGGAAATTCCAAATCAATTTAATTTATCACGGCGAAACCGCCAAGAAAATGGGTTTGGATTTATTCACCGAACAAGGAAATACTTTATATGCTTTGTATCTTTACCGGAAAAACAGAACAAGAGATTGGAATTGGTCTAAATCTTGCTGGAATAAATAGTTATTTAAAATTGGCAGAGAAATGGCTATAAACTTGTCCTGCGCTTTAAGCAGTATTCTTTTTCAAAAAGATAATGGGTTCATTGAAAAGGTTATGACAGAGTCCCATATTATCTGCCAATTTTAGATAATTATTTAATGATTATGAAACTAAATAAAATAATAAATTTAAGCGACTATTTAAATTTTTTGTTTTAAAAAGTTATCCACAGGTTGGGGTTTGACAGCAAGCAAAAAAAAATATAATATGACTATACTCGGGTGAGCGAGTAGAAATCCGTAAAATGTTGGTTGCAATCCTCACCGATTGCAATTAACACTTTGCGGATTTTTTTTGAAAAAAAAGGTCGTCCATAAAAAATAAGTTGTATAATTTGTTTAAAAAATTAAGAACAGAAAATATGAAAAAATATAAATTTACAGGAGAAACAAAAGAAGAATATGGAGTGAAGTTTCGTCGCATTGAAGCGGTAATTGATTTTGGCGACGTAAATAAAGGAGATATTGGTGGCTGGATTGAGGGAGAAGAAAACTTGTCGCAGAATGGCAATGCGTGGGTGTCTGACGATGCGCGGGTGTATGGCGATGCGCTAGTGTCTGGCGATGCGCAGGTGTCTGGCGATGCGCAGGTGTCTGGCAATGCGCTGGTGTCTGGCAATGCGCAGGTGTCTGGCGATTCGCTAGTGTCTGGCGATGCGCAGGTGTCTGGCGATGCGTGGGTGTATGGCGATGCGCTGGTGTCTGGCCATGCGCGGGTGTATGGCGATGCGCTGGTGTCTGGCCATGCGCGGGTG
>JBBUCK010000045.1:0-12613 GCA_038057845.1 Patescibacteria group bacterium | reverse complement strand
AGATTAATAAGGAGCAGTTTGAGGTAATGAAAAAAGACCTACAATAAATATGGATTCAACAAAATCAAAACTTGCTCACCGTCTTAAGATTATAGGAGGACAGGTGCGCGGACTGCAGGAAATGATAGAGAAAGATGCTTATTGCATCGATGTCATTACTCAAACATCCGCGGTAAAACAAGCCCTTTCTGGTATTGAGGATGCTCTTATGGAAAGCCATCTGGGCACGTGTGTTGTTCATCAGATTAAAAAAGGAAAAGAAAATACAGCAATAGGTGAAATACTAAAAGTTTATCGTCTTAAACGTAAATAAAAATACTTGTCCCGTTAGAAATTATGAATAATCAAATATAAAGCGTAGAAAATAAAAATATGATAAATGATGTAAAAAAAGATATAAAGACAGATGTTAAAATTTCTAATGGGATGAGTAATACAAAAATATACAAAATAAGAGGAATACACCCCGAACGAAAGCCGAGACGGCTTCATACGGGGCAGGTTGTGCTTAATTTATTTCCAATTATATGATTAATAAAATTTATAAAATTCGTGGAATGCACTGCGCTTCATGCGCAAGCACCATTGAAAAAACCTTCAAAAAAACAGAAGGGGTGGAGTCTGCGGAAGTGAATTATGGAACTGAAACGGCGAAAGTGACTTTTGATGAAACGAAAATAAATCCAGATGTTTTATCAAAGAAGATAGAACATCTCGGTTATTCTTTGATTTTGCCCACAGTCCGTTCATCAAACTCAGGACCTTCGGCTCATTCGTCAGACTCGGGGTCTTCAGCAGAATCTATGAATATGTCTCCAGACGAACACGCCGCGCATCTCGGACTTAATCAATCAAAAAAGGAAAAATTGGCCGAACTCGCGGACATGAGAAGTAAAATTATTTCCGTTATACCCATTACAATTTTCAGTATTTTTGTGATGATTTTGGATATTCTGGCGCAGTTTAACACCGAATCAGCGATTCCTTATTTTTGGAAGGAGTTTTTTCACCATCTCCTGCCTTTGATGGCTACCTACACGTTGTTTGTTGTCGGTAAACCATACCTTATGGGTTTTTATCGCTTCCTTCGTTATGGGAAAGCCAATATGGATAGTCTTATCGGTATCGGCACATCCGTTGCATATCTTTATAGCTTTGTCGTTTCCGCTTTTGAAGAAACACTTCGGCCGTTTATAAATGTTGAACAAAGTTATTACGAAGTTACTATTATTGTCATCGCTTTCATAACACTCGGCAAATATCTTGAGGCCCGCTCAAAACTAAAAACTGGGGACGCAATTGAGAAACTTTTGAATCTTCAAGCAAAAACCGCTCTTGTTATCCGTGATGGCAAAGAAATAGAAGTATCTGCAGACAAAGTTGTTCATGGGGAGCTTATTGTCATAAAACCTGCTGGCAAAATTCCTGTAGACGGCGTTGTAACTCTCGGTTCCTCGTATATTGATGAGTCAATGGTTACGGGAGAGCCGATGCCTGTGGAGAAAAAGGCGGGAGATACCGTTGTCGCTGGAACTATCAATACCAGTGGCTCATTTACTTTCAAAGCGACAAAGGTGGGTTCTGAAACTTTACTTGCCAATATCATAAAAATGGTTGAGGAGGCACAGGGAAGCAAAGCGCCAATACAAGCTCTTGCCGATAAAATTTCAAGCGTTTTCGTTCCCATTGTGCTAGTTCTTTCTTTTGTTTCCCTTGGTCTGTGGCTTCTTGTTGGCACACAGTATCTCGGCTTCGCGCAAGCCCTTTCATTTGGACTTGTTTCTTTTGTGGGCATTCTCGTGATTGCTTGTCCATGCGCGCTTGGTCTCGCCACCCCTACAGCAATAATTGTAGGTGTGGGTAAGGGTGCGGGAGAGGGTATTCTCGTCAAAGACGCGGCGACCCTTGAAAAGCTCCACAAAGTTAATGTGGTTGTGGTTGATAAGACAGGCACTCTCACTTTCGGCAAGCCAGAGCTTGTCTCCATTCAAAATCTATCCGGGAGAAGTGATAATGAGCTTGTATCAATTCTTGCTTCACTTGAAAATAAATCGGAACACCCTATTGCACATGCCGTCGTTTCATATGCGAATGAAAAGAAGATTAACCTTGCTTCTGTGGAAAATTTTGAAGCAATCAAGGGCAAAGGATTGAAAGGCATTATCGAAAATATTGAATACTACGCGGGGAATACGAAATTAGCGCGAGAGCTCGGTCTATCCTTTGATGAAAAATCAATTGAAAGAGAAACACTTGAAGGAAAGACTCCTGTCATACTTGCCACGTCTAAAGAGGTTCTCGCTATCGTAATGATAGCCGACGCGATAAAGAAAGAGGCGATAGAAGCGGTAAAAAATCTTCACAAGCTCGGCATAAAAATAGTAATGCTCACGGGGGACAATAAAAATACGGCGGAATTTATCGCAGGACAAGTTGGCATCGATGAAGTTCTCGCGGAAGTGATGCCGGAAGACAAGCTCAATAAAATCAAAGGGCTTCAGTCGCAAGGTCATATTGTGGCAATGGCAGGGGATGGAGTTAATGATGCTCCCGCTTTAGTTATCGCCGATGTTGGTATCGCAATGGCAACAGGGACTGATGTGGCGATTGAGAGCGCGGGAATCACGCTTTTGCACGGGGATATCTCAAAGTTAGTAAAAGCAATCAATCTTTCAAAAATGACCATGCGAGGCATTAAGCAAAATCTTTTCTGGGCGTTTTTCTACAATATTGTTGGCATACCGCTTGCAGGCGGGTTATTTTATCCGATTTTTGGCTGGATGCTGTCGCCCGTATTCGCTGGCTTTGCGATGGCAATGTCCTCCGTATCCGTAGTTGGAAATTCGCTTCGGCTCAAGGCTAAAAAGATATAAATACAATGGAAGAAATTAAACCATCTGAACAATTAACTAAAAAAGAGCGTGTCGAGCTTCACCGCAAAGAAAAAGAAAGGGCGGGAGAATTATTGACCAAAAAGCGATATATGAAGCGTGTAATGAAACAGGTTACTCTCACAGTATTGATTGTTTTGCCGCTTGGAGGCTTGATTTGGTATGGATTAACTCGGCCGACTATTCGAGAATCGGAGATTATTTCTCGCAACGGTCTTCATTGGCATCCCGAGTTGGTCATTTATGTAAAAGGACAAAAACAGGAGATTCCCACGAACATCGGTATCGGCGCAGTGCATCAACCGATACATACGCACGACGCTACGGGCACTATACACCTTGAATTTCAAGACATGGTTCGCAAACAGGATATTATTCTTGGTCAGTTTTTCAAAAACTGGGGCAAGAATATTCAATCGTTCGGCACGAATATGAAGATGACGGTCAATGGCAAGGAAAGTACCGAGTACGAGAATTATGTAATGCAGGACAAGGATAAAATTGAACTTCAATACGAGTAGTGGGCGAATATGAAAAATTTAAATCAAAAAACACATACATTACACGTTCACGGTATGCACTGCAACGCATGCGTATCTCTTACCGAAACCGAGCTTAATCTGCACCCCAAGGTCTTTTCCGCCACGTCCAGTCTTCATACCCGCTCGGTAGATATTTGCGGAGATTTTGGGGATATGACACTTCAGGACATTGCCAAGGAACTCTCGGGTGTGCTTTCCCAGCACTCACTCTCAACGGAAAAACAGAAGAAAGAAATAAACTGGAAAGAATTTACCGTAGCAATTCCCATTGCTCTCGGTTTTGCTTTTTTATTTATGCTTCTGCAAAAACTTGGAATTGTCAATTTGGTAAATACCGGCAGTGTTACCTATGGCACCGCCTTTGTAATCGGCATCATTGCTTCACTTTCAACATGTATGGCAGTAGTCGGGGGATTAGTTCTCTCAATGTCTGCAACATTTGCGAAAGAGGGAGACAGAATAAAACCACAGGTTCTTTTTCACGCAGGTCGCATTGTTTCGTTTTTTATTTTAGGCGGCGTTATTGGCGCGATTGGTTCGGCATTTGCATTGAATACTTTTGGGACATTTATTTTGAGCTTTATCATTGGTATTGTAATGCTTATTCTCGGTGTGAATCTTCTCGATGTCTTTCATTTCACAAAAAAGTTTCAGCCGACTATGCCAAAGTTTTTTTCAAAGCACGCCTTCGGCGTTTCAAAGTTCAATCACACTTTCACGCCTCTTTTGGTAGGTATAGCAACATTTTTCTTGCCGTGCGGGTTTACGCAATCAATGCAGATTTATACTCTTTCCACAGGAAGTTTTCTTACGGGGGGACTAACGATGCTTTCATTTGCTTTAGGGACATTGCCGGTACTTGCGCTCCTAAGCTTCAGTTCATTTAGTATTCAGAACAGTTCTAAATCCGGCATCTTCTTCAAATCAGCGGGACTTATCGTAATTATGTTTGCCATGTTTAACCTTATCAATAGTTTTGTGGTTGTAGGTTTACTCCCACCAGTCTTTAATTTTTAGTATAGTTATATTGAAATGAAATCAATTATTGTATCGATCATGATTGCAGCAGTCCTCATTGGAGGAGCTTTCATGCTTTCAAAAGTGGACTCTCAAACAGAAAATACTGTCCCTGCGAACAATGTAACTATCGTTAATGGCAAGCAGATTATTGAGATAAATGCAAAAGGGGGATATTTCCCGCGTATAAGTGTTGCCAAAGCGGGCATTCCTACAATCATTAGGTTCAACACGAATGGAACTTTCGATTGTTCATCTTCTGTTCGCATTCCAAGTATGAACATCAACAAACTGCTTCCGCAGTCTGGAACTACTGATATTGAATTGGGTAATCCCCAAATTGGTATCCTGCAAGGAATGTGCGGAATGGGCATGTATCCCTTTGAGGTTGATTTCCAGAGTTAAAACATCATCCTCTTGCTTTTCGCGCCACAAAAGTACACTATTTTCAATAGCTATACTAAATTAAAACTATATATGGGAAATTTTAACCGTGAAGGTAATGGTTTTGATAGGGGGAGAGGAGGCGGAAGAGATTCCGGTGGGGGAAATTTCTCTGGAAAAAGCTGGGGAGGAGGAAAGCCGTGGGATAATAAGCCTAAAATGATGCACAAGGCAACCTGCAGCAATTGTGGCAGGAGCTGCGAGGTTCCTTTTCGCCCGAACGGCTCAAAACCCGTCTTTTGCAACGACTGTTTTGGAAAAATGAAGGAAAGTGGTCCTTCAGGTAATTTTCTTTCAAATAATTTTCCAAAAAGGGATTTTAGCCCAGTACCACCCTCTCAACCTTCCCAATCTCAAGGCGGAGACAGACGAATCGATGACCTTAAAAGACAGCTGGATGTTGTAAACAGTAAGCTCGATACTTTAATTAAAGGAATGGAGAGGGCAGCTCTTGCCGAAATGTCTCTTGAAGATAAAAAAACAACTCCCAAAAAATTGGTGACGAAAGCAACTGCAACGAAAAAGACCACTACAAAGAAGAAATAGATGAACGAAGAACTTCTCGAAAAAATCAAAGCGCAGGACGTTAAACTCGATGCGATATGGAAATCGGTGGAAAAGACGCGCAAATATTTTCTCATGATTATTTGGCTTACGATTGCTCTGTTTGTACTTCCACTCATAGGACTTATCTTTGTCATACCGAGTTTTTTGAGTTCATATAGCAGCGCACTGAACTTTTAACTTTAAAATTTAATTTTTGAGACTATAATATAGAATATGAAAAAAAATCTATCTTTAAGTATTATCGTGACGGCATTGGCAGGTGTTATTTTTCTTTCTACGGCGACAGCCACTCTTGCGGCAAAAGGCATCGTGAAGGGTATTGGTTCGGGCGGAGGCAGTATTACCGTTTCCGACCTTAATGTTGGGAGTGTTGGAGCTTTGCCAACGAGCACATGGTATTTTTTTAAAGAATGGGGCCGCGGCTTGGAACAATTCTTTACTTTTAATTCTATTAAAAAAGCGGAATTAGAGCTTCGTTTCACCAATGAAAAGGCAGCTGAAGCGCTTAAAGTTCAGGAAGAAAAGCCAGATGACGCTTCCGCGCTTGCGACCGCGCTTCTAAATTACACAAACGCCGAGGAACGGCTCCAAGTGAGAATTGCCAAACTTAAAGAAACCTCTGAAAATCCCGACATGGAAAAATTACTCGAGAAATTGGATGAGCAAACTTTGAAACATGCTAACCTTTTGAATCAGCTTGCCGAACGATGGAATAATGACCCGTATGTAGAAGATGCCACTTTAAATCAGATTGGCGACCCAGATTTTGATTTGATTGCGAACGCGATAAAAGACGCGCATGAAAAAATTAGCGACACTGTTCACGCTGGCGCCGAAAAAGAAAAAAATATTAAAGAGAAAGCCGCCGAGCAAATTAAGAGCGCCGAGACGGCAATAAAAGAACTGGAATCCGCAATCGCGGAATTCGCTATCAACGAACCCGGTGTGCCAAATGAGAAAACAGGACCAATACGATTGGACCCGACCCCGGCGCGTATTTCTACGAACATGACGATAGAGAGACAAACTCCCAAGAGGGATTTTGGCGACAGGATGAAAGCTGGATTGGATACGGCGGGTAGCATGCTAGCAAATGCCAAAGCGCTTTTTACAGAAGATAAATTTGGCGAGGCATTTGGCAAGGCACGCGCCGCGGAGGTGCTCGCAAGAAACGGACTGCGTATTCTAGAGGGAGTTCTTCGGGCGGATGTTGGCGGGTTAGAGGATAGTGGCGCGGATCGTATTGCGCCTCCATCAGCTGGAATGCCAATTGTACCGGGCACAGGCAAGGCAGGGGAGAAAACAATTCCCGAAGTCGAAAAGAGAGTGTTTCCAGAAACAAACAATAGGACGGCTTGTGATGACAGGAATACGCCCGCTTGTCCGAGTGGAAAAATTTTAGAATGTCGTGAAGGAAAGTGGGCATGCATCGGTCCGGCCACAAGCGGGGGAATAATTGTGGTTCCCGAAGGAAGTCAATCCTCAAGTGATGGCAGTGTAAAAAGTTCCGAGTAATTAAACACCCCACAGATTAAGAAATATTAACTACTAATTAACTTAACGCATTCATGAAAAAACTCTTTGCGACTCTATCATTTCTGATAATCACCTCGGGCATTCTTATGATTGGCGGCGGCGCTTGGGGAATTAAGTTTACTTACACACATATTGCTCAAGAAAAAATCACAACTCCTGACGATGCCTCAATCCCCGGCGTTCCGGTACGTGGGCCACTTACGTTAAAAGCTCAAGCTGACATCATACGCACTCATATGCTACGTACGGCGGGGGGAAAAACGTATGCCGAAATGCCACGCCAAATAGCAAAACTCGACGAAAATGGCGCGCCTGTTTTGGACAAAGATGGCAAACCTGTCATGATTACGAACACGGCGCGCGATACATGGATAACGGCGAATGTACTTATCACCGCCCTTAATCTTGCTATCATGGCCTATGCCTTCTCCGGCTTCATGCTTCTTGTTGGATTCGTATTTCTCTTCATTGGAATAATGCTTTTTGTATTACGCAAAAAGTATTAATAAAGGGAACTGGAAGAGAGTTTCTACAACTCATCATTTTTGATGCGTTTTCGAACTTCTTTTGCGAGATTGTTGAAAAAATAAAGATTGTGGTATGAAGCAAGTTTCATACCCGTTATTTCTTTTGCACGGAGCAAATGTGAAATATAACTTCTCGAATACGAGTCACAGACATCGCATTTGCAATTCGGGTCAATCGGTTTTTGGTCGAGGAGCAAGTCTCGTTTGTTTAAATCAAGTTTTCCTTTAGAAGTAAATGCAGTACCGCGCCGTGCGTACTGCGTAGGCACAATACAATCAAATGTGTCGCCTCCCGCTTCCGCAATAATAGAAAAATCTTCTGGATGTCCGACACCAAGTATGTGTCGTGGTTTTTTCTCGGGTAATAGATTGGTAATTTGACTAATGATGCGTTTAAGAGAACGCTTGTCGTAGCCAAATTCACCGCCAATACCAAAACCTTCAAATGGAAGTTCTCCAATAAGTCGTGCACTTTCCTCTCGCAAATCTTTAAATGCTCCACCCTGTACAATTCCGTACATTGCTTGTTTGGAAGAAGTTCGCGCATCTAAACACATCTTTGCCCAACGATGTGTGCGTTCTAATGACTTCTGCATATATTCTTTATCAGCCAAAGGCGATGGGCATTCATCAAATGCAAATGCAATATCAGCTCCGAGCATTTCTTGAATCCGTACAGATTCTTTCGGTCCTAAAAAAAGCTTACTTCCGTCAACTGGTGACCTGAAATGTACACCTTCATCTGTGATTTTGACTGAGTTGGGTTGTGTGCCTTTGCCCAATGTTTTTTGTTGTTCATTTTTTAATATTTTTCCCATTCCATGGTCTGTTCCAAAGCCGAG
The DNA here is from genome assembly GCA_038057845.1 of Patescibacteria group bacterium. Taxonomy (GTDB): domain Bacteria; phylum Patescibacteriota; class Minisyncoccia; order Phycocordibacterales; family JAGLPS01; genus JBBUCK01. Next base: position 4,247 of record JBBUCK010000045.1, on the reverse strand, counting down.
ACTAAATACTTGGAAACCTCCCGAGTCTGTCATAAGTGGTCTGTCCCAATTCATGAATTTATGAAGTCCTCCCGCGCGCTTGACGATTTTTTCTCCGGGAGTTACATGAAGATGAAAAGTGTTACAAATAAGAGCGGGGGAATTAACTTCCTTGATTTCATCACTTGAAAGTGTGCGTACTGTTGCGCGAGTGGCCACAGGAATAAAAGCAGGAGTTTCTATGTCTCCATGAGGAGTTGAAATTACTCCCAGTCGAGCTCGGGATTTCTTTGAACGTTTTAGTATTTTGAATTCAAACATGGTGAATTAAAGATAGTATGATGGTCGAGAACGAATTTAGCAAACTCAGTTCTTTCTTTGTTACAATAGAGTTAATGTTCACAAACCCTCTTTCTCTTTCCTATTTTCCAAAGTTACGAGAGTTTATACAAAAACATGAACGCCATGTGGGAACAGTGTCTATCTTCACGGGATTCATTTGGGATTCCTTTACTCTCATCCGTCCGGATAGGTTGTATGAAAATATTATTATAGTCGCGTATCTCTGTATTTCTGCTGGCGGTATTCTTTTATTGACTATATACAGAAAAAAGAGTGAAGTTGTGCCAATTGTTTTGCTCGCATTAGTACAATTTGCCTTCGGTAATTTGGCAGGAGGACTTCTCATTTTGTATGGGCGAAGCGGAACATTTGAGGGAAACTATCTTTTCTTTTTTCTTTTCGGGGCATTTCTGATTGGTAATGAATTTTTACGTAGCTATTATGCGCGTCTCAATTTTCATATCTCGGCTTGGTACTTTCTTCTTCTTTCTTACTCGGCACTCATTGTTCCAGTTGCCTTAGGTCGTTTAGGGGACGATGTTTTTATTTTAAGTGGAGCAACAAGTTTGGTTTTAGTTTTCAGTTTCCTCTTTCTTCTTTACAAAGTATCATCCCAGCTTGTTGCTCCCGTTATGAAAAAAGCTATTTTCTGCATTGCTCTCATACTCACTCTTTTTAATATTTTTTATTTTTTAAACATCCTTCCACCGGTGCCACTCTCTATTCGTGAAATAGGCATCTATCACTCGGTTGAACGCCTGTCCAGTGGCAATTATAAAGTAGTTTTTGAAAAGCCAGAGTGGTATGAATTTTTTCGAAGCACTGATCAAATGTTTAATCATGTGTTAAACAGTCCGGTATATTGTTTTAGTTCAATTTTTGCTCCCGTAAGACTGTCAACTAGTGTTAATCATCGGTGGGAATACTATAATGAGCTGACGACAAAATGGCAGACATTGGCAGTTGTCCCTTTTTCCATAGCTGGCGGACGTACAAATGGGTATCGTGGATATAGTCAAAAATCAAATATTTTTTCTGGCCGTTGGCGATGTTCTGTAGAAACAAATCGAGGCACCCTTATTGGTAGGACTACCTTTACTATTATTGAAGGGGGTGTGGGGATTCTCTCGGAGAAAGAACTGTAATATTTCAAATCAATCATGAATAAATTTTTATGATGAAAAGTATAAAATATCTATTTAAATCACATAGTTTTCTTATCCTTCTCCTTCTTTCTTTGTTGGGAGCTTTAGTAATATCAATTTCACGTTCCGAGTGGATTTCTACCTTCATTACTCTTGCGACAATTATTTTGATGATTTCTCCATATCTTATTGACCAAAATACTGACATTCGTATTCCTCGAATTTTTTCTTTTTCTATCGCCCTATTTATGTATGCCACTTTATTTCTTGGCGAAATACATGGTTTTTATAATGAATTCTGGTGGTGGGATGTAGCACTACATAGTTTCTCTGCTTTTGGTTTCGGACTTCTTGGACTTATTTTACTTCTTATTCTTTTTAGAAAAGAAAAGGTTAAAGCAAGTCCTTTACTTCTTTCTGTCTTTTCCTTCAGTTTCGCACTTGCAATAGGTTCATTGTGGGAGGTATTTGAATTTACTGTCGACCAACTTTTTGGACTAAATACTCAAAAGAGTGGTCTCATGGATACGATGTCAGATATTATTATCGACGCAATGGGCGCGAGTATCGCTGCAATAATTGGCTATTTTTACCTGAAAAGGGATTCTCCGGCTGCTGTTGAAGAGGTAATTGACCAAGCAGTTAAGAAAAATATCTAAAATTATGACAAAAGTTTTTGAATGTAATAATGGGAAATGACCATAGAAAGTTTCCCAAATATGGAGACAAAGTTGCTATAATGGGGGAATGATAAAACCTAAGGTTCTCACATTTATTGTTACAGTAACTGCATTGGCTGTTGTAGGCTTTTTTATTTTTACTACTCAAATTAGTGGTCCCGTTGCCTGTACCCTTGAAGCAAAAATTTGTCCTGATGGTAGGGCTGTAGGGAGGGTGGGCCCTATGTGTGAATTTGCCGAGTGTGGAGGAATTTTGTCTACCGAACCTGCTATAGCCACAGCAAAAATTAACCAAAGTGTTTCTGTTCTTGGTGTAACTCTTACGCCTCTTTTAATAATACAAGACAGTAGGTGTCCTCTTGATGTTGTTTGTATTCAAGCGGGGACGGTGATATTAAAAGCGAGAATTTCAAGGGGGCTTGGAACAAGCGAAATGATATTTGAACTTGGACAAGTAATTACTACAGAAGCAGAATCAATTATATTGACTGAAGTTTCCCCCGCGCCATATTCCCAAAAAGTTATAAAGTCAGAAGACTATCGTTTTACATTCAAGATTGAGAAGCGCGCAGCGCAATAATTTTTACTGACTACATAATAATATGCATGCGCTACGAGCCAGAATCAAGAGAGAAATAATAACTGAATTTGTTTTGCCTGAAAGAAGGTCTAACAAAGTTATTATTCTCTTGAGTGGGATGCCAACTGTGCCTTCGAAAACCGAGTTAATGTTTTTTCTTGCGGGAAAAGGCTACTGGGTCTTCTTGCCCCGCTATAGAGGAACGTGGGAAAGTGATGGGTCATTTCTTAAAAAATCTCCTCACCTTGATGTCATTGACCTCATTGATTCATTGGCTCTTGGTTTCCAAGATGTGTGGACTAACAAACTATATAGAATCAAAAATCCAGAAGTATATGTTATTGGTTCAAGTTTCGGAGGAGCTGCTGCCATTCTTGCTTCAATAGACAAAAGGGTAAAGAAAGCAGTTGCCCTTTCTCCCGTTATTGATTGGAGAGTAAAGAGTAAAGTAGAATCTATAGAGTGGCTGGGGGAATTTACTAAGAAAGCCTTCGGCAATGCTTATCGGTTCACTTCCAAAGATTGGAATAAATTAAAAACTGGGAAATTTTTCAACCCAATTACAGAAATAAAAAATTTGGATAAAGAAAAGATATATATTATTCATGCAAAAGATGATGATGTAGTCTACTCAAAGCCTTCAGAACAGTTTTCTAAGTCGCTTGGTTCTAAATTCACTTTACTTAAAAGGGGGCATTTATCTCTTTCTCATTTAGCCGTTCCAAATTTTTGGAAATCTATTTCAAAATTTATAGAAAAATAGTTTTTCTATATTTTTTAAGATTATGAAAACTTCAAATACCATTAAAACTTCTTGGGATTTAACATTGCTCTATAAAAATGAGAATGACCCACAAATAGAAAAAGATTTAAAAGATATTGAAAGCAAATGTCTTGCGTTTGAAAAGAAATATCGAAATGCTGATTATACAAAATCTCCACAAAAATTAGCTAAGGCATTGAAAGATTATAATACACTCGATGAAACTGTCGGTAGTAGTAAGCCGTGGTGGTATTTTGCTCTCAAAAACGATGCTGATTCTTCTGATAGTAAAGTTGCGGCATTAAAAACAAAATTTGGACAAAGAATAATAAAGGCAGAAAACAAAATCACTTTCTTCATACTGGACATAGGGAAGATTGCAAAAGAAAAACAAAAAATTTTCTTGCGTGCGAAAGTTCTTAAACCTTACTCATATCTTCTTACTCGTATTTTCAATAATGCTCAATACAATCTTTCTGAAAAAGAGGAGCAACTTATTGGTCTACTTTCACAAACAAGTTATGCAATGTGGGTTAGTGGGCAAAATAAATTACTCAATGAGCAAAAAATTGTTCATAAGGGTAAGAAAATTCCTATTTCCGAAGCAAGAGCTAAATTAGCTGATTTACCAAAGAAAGAAAGGAGACAGCTTTATAACGATATAAACAAAAGCTTGAAATCCATTAGCCATTTTGCGGAGGCAGAACTTAATGCCATTTTCAACTATAAAAAGACTATGGATGAGCAACGCGGACTTA
>JBBUCK010000044.1:0-3892 GCA_038057845.1 Patescibacteria group bacterium | reverse complement strand
AAAGTGTATAACTAGAACTAAAGTTTGTTCAAAACGAAGGGAGAAAACAATGAACCTAACAGAAAAAGATGTTGAACAATACAGGTTACTGGCAAAAAAACGTGATAAAGAAAGGAGAAGGAGAATTAGAAAAAATCTGAAAGATATATCCGAACTATTTCAGAGAAATCCGTTTCCTAGTACTTCAAGGGAAAAAGTTAAAAGTTTTGTTCCTTATTAAAAAACTCCCTACATATTTTGTAGGGAGTTTTTATTTTTATGACACGGAATCTGCCGCAACCATATTCTCGGCAATAAGACTTCCCCTTCTTCCCTTTTTAACATCAAAAACAAATTCGCCATTTTTAACACCAATGGTTACGGTTCCACCTTTAACAATTCCTTTTCCGATGATTAGAGACGCGACGGAATTGAGAATCTTTGTTTGGATAAGACGTTTGAGCGGACGAGCGCCGTATTGAGGACTATACCCTTCTTTTGCAAGATAACTCATCACTTCAGGTGAAACATTGAGGGTGATTTCCTTTTGAGAAAGACGGTCTTTGATTTGTTTAATTTGAATCTCAACGATTTTTTCAATTACTTCTTTGCTCAAAATATCGAATATGATGATATCGTCTAGACGATTTAAGAATTCTGGGCGGAAATAATCTTTAAGTGCTTCAGTTACTTTTGATTTTGCATCATTATATGTTTCTCCATCACTTTTTCCACCAAAGCCGAGTTTCTCCATCTTATCTATGTATTGACCACCGATATTTGAAGTAAGAATGATAACTGTGTTACGGAAATTTATCGCGCGACCCTTCGCATCTGTTAATTGGCCATTATCAAGAACCTGCAGGAGAATATTGAACACTTCAGGATGCGCTTTTTCAATTTCGTCAAAGAGAACAACTGAATATGGTCGGTGCCTGATTTTTTCAGTCAGTCCCCCTGATTCTTCATAGCCAACATAGCCTGGCGGAGAACCAATCATCTTTGAGACCGAATGCCTTTCCATAAATTCTGACATGTCAACACGAATAAGCGCTTTTTCATCGTCAAAAAGAAATTCCGCAAGCACTTTTGTAAGTTCGGTCTTTCCAACGCCTGTAGGACCCAAGAAAAGGAATGACCCAATTGGGCGTTGCGGGTCGGAAATACCAGCGCGAGCGCGTTTTATGGCATCAGAAACTTTTTTCACTGCTTCAGTTTGCCCAACGACACGCTTGCTCAACTCTTCCTCCATACGAGAAAGTTTTTGAGCTTCGCTTTCAAGCATGCGAGACACCGGCACTCCTGTCCAACGAGAAACAATGTCTGCAATATCTGATTCGGTCACCTCTTCTTTGAGAATTCTTCGAGAGCTCTGCAGACGTTTTAATTTTCGAGTCTTTAGTTCGCGCTCTTTTTCCAACGCGGGAATTTTCCCGTATCTAATTTCAGCGGCTTTAGCAAGGTCGGCTCTTGCCTCGGCATTATCAGCTTCAATGCGAAGAGCTTCGAGTTCCTTTTTAATTGCCTTAATATCAACAACAGTTTCTTTCTCATTCTTCCATTTAAGTTCAAGTTCTGCAGTTTTCTCTCTAAGGTCTGCGACCTCTTTTTCAATTTGTTTGATGCGGGTTTTTATTTTTCCAATACCCTTTTCTTCTGCTGCCTCTTTCTTGAGAGCCTCGCGTTCAATCTCAAGTTTGGTAATTTTGGAATGTGTCTCTGAAAGCACTGGAGGCATATTTTCAAGAGAAATTTTTAAGAAAGATGATGCCTCATCAATCAAATCAACACCCTTATCTGGAAGAAAACGATCAGTAATATAGCGCGCACTTAAATTAACAGCAGATTGTATTGCTTCATCTGTAATATGTACACCATGATACAGCTCATACTTCTCCTTAAGTCCACGCAAAATTGCAACTGCGTCTTCAATTGATGGCTCAACGACATGGACAGGTTGAAAACGACGAGTGAGAGCGGGATCTTTTTCGATATGCTTTTGATACTCCTTGAATGTTGTTGCTCCAATCGCGCGCAATTCTCCTCGGGCAAGCGGAGGTTTCAACATATTGGACGCATCGATTGAGCCTTCAGCTGAACCAGCGCCAACAAGTGTATGAATTTCATCAATAAAAAGAATGACCTTTCCTTCGGAACGTTCAATTTCTTTAATTATATTTTTGAGCCGTTCCTCAAACTCGCCTCGATACTTTGTTCCGGCAATCAAAAGTCCGAGGTCAAGCGACACAAGCTCTTTATCCCGAAGAGATTCAGGTACGTCGCCAATTGCCATTTTGATAGCAAGACCTTCCACAATTGCTGTTTTCCCAACTCCTGCCTCACCAATAAGAATAGGATTATTTTTTGTACGACGGGAAAGAATTTGAATAATACGACTAATTTCTTTTTCACGACCGATCACTGGGTCAAGTTTGTTTTCAAAAGCGAGCTTAGTAAGACTGCGCGTATACTTGGTAAGAGCTTTGAATTTCTTGGGTTGATGTAAATCGGTAACATTACTGTTCTTAAGTTCCTCAAGTATTTTTAAAACATCTTCTTTGTTTATTTTAAATCGAGACAAAAGCTCTCGAGCGTTCCCTGGCGTATCGAGTACGGCAATAAAAAGATGTTCAGTTGAAACAAACTCATCTCCAAGACTTGCCGCAACTTTAATGCTTGCTTCAAGAATATGAGCGAGTTCGGGAGTAATATAAATCTGATATGAAGGCGAAAGAGTGCCATGAGATTCATTGCCTTCAATCGCTTCAAGAAGAGATTCGGTAAGAAGGATTGAGTCAATCTCGAGTTTGTCGACGATTGAAGTGACCATGCTTTCTTCCTGTAGAACAAGGGCTGTAAGAAGATGCAATGGGTTAACGTGATTTTGCCCTCGCTCTATGGCAAATTCATGGCTTTTGCGAATAGCCTCTTTGGCCTTCGTTGTGAATTGATTAAATGCTGGTGGCATAGTAACAATTAAGTATCATACAATACAATAAACAAAACTGAACGTCAATCCCGCTTAGAGACAGGCCGCGGTCGAGATGTCCTGTATATATTTATTTTTATAACAATATATAATTTTTTCATAACTGTTGTGAACGAGATCACCGTGACCGCAGTCTCTAACGGGATCAATATACTACTGCGCCGCAGGGGTACTCGTCGAAACAGAAAGTTGCACTCGGGCAATCGGAAGATACGCACCTTCTGTCAACGTAATCTTTAAACCAAGAACTTCGCCTGAAAGGCTAAGTAACGGGCTTCCGAGTATCTCGTTGCGTGAAGAAATATCTGTTTTTATTGAATTCAATACTTTGACTTTTGTTTCTTTGTCTCCCTCCTTCACTGTCTCTTCAACAAAACTAAACGTGGAAACGCGGCCCGTAGCAACAGTCGTGGTTTCCTCCCCTCCCAACACAATAACGCTCTGCCCAAGCTTTGGTATGGTTTTACTGATTATCGCAGGATAAAAGACGTAGGGTCTTTTGGGGTCAGTCGTATTAGGAGCTGCTTGAGCATAAATTAAAGCGTTCTTTGTGTCAGTCGAAAGAATTTTAAGAGTAGACGTAGCTCCATCAAAAAAAGAACCACGATATGTTGCTCCTTCCCACACATCTTTTGAAGGAAACACAACAAGACCATTACTAGAAAGAACGAGTCCAAGAAAAACATGTGGTACTTCCGCTCCTATCCTTTCAATACGCACGAGGTTTCTGTTGTTTTTTTCAATAGAATCAATAACCAACTCTTCCTCTTTCACTATGATGGTAATTTCTTTCACTTCTTTCGTCTCACTTGGTTTGCCAGGAACTTCAACAGGTACAATACGCTCGATTGTTTTTTCAACAACACGGTTAATTGTTTGGGTTATTTCCTGTGGAGCCTCATTAAGAAGAGAAACAGTAATAAT
>JBBUCK010000043.1:0-1351 GCA_038057845.1 Patescibacteria group bacterium | reverse complement strand
CGGCGAGAATTATAAATCATCTTTACAGGGAACTCGAGCGGATAACGTCGCCGGCGATGGCGGGGGACAGTGGAATTTGGCCGTGAATGAAGTTTTGAAAATAACCAAACAAGGAGGTAACATGAACAAAAAAGGGTACGTGATGTTAGGTATGCCAATCGGGGCTGTTGTGGCGTTAGCGATTATTACCGCCGCAACTGGAAATGGTCTTTATGAAACGTATAAGAATGGAGTATTAAAAGCCAACGGTAAAAAGATTTGGTGTCAGATGCAGAACAAGGGAAAAGCGGTTTGTTTAAATCCGGTTCAATGAGGAGGGTGAAATGAAAGGCTATAAAACTTATTTAGTGGTCATTATCGGCGTCATCTTCAACGGTTTGGTGGCTTCAGGGTTCATTGACGAATCTTTACGCCCAACAGTAAATACCATTCTAGGTTTTCTGGGGTTGGGTGCTTTACGTGCGGCGGTGAAGTAAATGTGGGCGGTAATTAGTAGTGTCATACAAATCATTTTTCTTTTACTCAAAAATAAGTTTGAGAAAGATGCGGATTTAAAGAAGAAGAAGGAGGAGCTTCATGTGGAAGCTAAAAAGGCTATTATATCTGGCGATGTTTCTCGTATCAATATGTTGGTTACAAAGTTGCGCTAGTAAACAGATTGTTTTTTATCCCATAAGAGGCAGTGATTTTTACAAGAATGAAAAGGGTGATTATTGCATGACGGAGTTCTATCTGAATGAAGTCTTGCAGGTAAAGATAGAAAATAAGAGGTGATTTATGGCATTCACATTCACTGACTTAAAGTCCGAAGTCAAAAGAAGGGCAACCAAAAATCAGGGCGGCACACAATTCGATACCGGTATCGCCAATGTCATAAATACGTCTATGTGGCGCGTCGCAAGGGAAGCTAAATGGCGTTCCTTGCGGCGTTCTACGACGTTTAATACGGTGATTAAATATACCACCGGAACGGGAGCGGTAACTTTAACGAAAAATTCTTCAAATGTTACTGTTACCGGAGCCACTCTTTTAACCGATGGCGTCAGGATTGGGCGGTATACAAATTTTTCAGGAAGCAGTACCTATTTCAAGGTTGCCACCATTACTGGGGAAACTACTTTAACTCTAAATCAAACCTATGACGGTACGTCTACCGCAGTTGGCACATATTCTGTCTTGGGTCAGGAAGAGTATGTCCTTCCTATTCAAATAGGCCATAGTGCTTTCTTTTGGCATAAGGCTTATGGATACCCGCTTCAGTTAGAATATATCCCTTCCCAAGAATTTTATGGTTCTGGCACGATAGATACGATGGAAAGCGTCCCTACCGCATATAGAATGTGGGGGATGG
>JBBUCK010000042.1:0-1728 GCA_038057845.1 Patescibacteria group bacterium | reverse complement strand
ATGACCCATCGGTTCTGTTCACAACTGCCGGAATGCAACCTCTAGTACCATATCTCCTCGGCGCGCTTCATCCTGAAGGTAAACGAATAGTAAATGTTCAAAAATGTGTTCGAACACAGGACATTGATGAAGTTGGTGATAACATTCACGATACTTTTTTCGAGATGCTCGGTAACTGGTCTTTAGGTGACTACTTTAAAGAGGATGCAATTAAATGGAGTTGTGAATTGCTTACAGACGAAAAGGAAGGATTCGGCCTTGATACTAACCGTCTCTATATTACAGTCTTTGAAGGGGATGAAGATGCACCACGCGATGAAGAATCAGCCGAAATATGGAAATCCATAGGAATTTCTCCTTCTCGTATTTATTTTCTTCCCAAACAGTCAAATTGGTGGAGTCCGGGGGATAATGGCCCGTGTGGACCTGATACAGAAATGTTTTATGACATTACTCCAGCGGGACTCGGTGATCTTTCACTCGGTGAATTTTTAGAAGCTGATAAAAGACAGGATGTTATTGAAGTATGGAATGATGTATTCATGGAATTTGAAAAGAAGGATGGCAAGGTAATAGGAAAACTTAAACAGAAGAATGTTGATACTGGCGCTGGTCTTGAGCGTCTTTCAATGGTACTTCAGGCAAAAAATAATGTTTTTGAGACGGATTTATTTTCAGGAATAATGGAGATTGTCGGCACACTTTCCAAGATAGATGATTTGAAATCAAAACGTATTGTCGCAGACCACGTGAGAACTGCTGTTTTTTTGATTGCGGATGGGGTACTGCCGGGAAATACTGACCAAGGGTATGTGTTGCGAAGATTACTAAGACGTGCGGTTCGTTATGCAGACTTACTCAATATGGAAGATGGTTCACTTCAAAAGATAGTAGATGTTGTAATCAAAAAATACACTGGTATATATAAAAATCTTGCCGAAAGAAAAAAGCACATTAGCGCGACAATTGCTGATGAAGAAGTAAAATTTAGAAATACACTCAAGAATGGGCTAAAAGAGTTTCAAAAACTTTCTACAAAAAATATTTCTGGAAAAGACGCGTTTCAGCTTTTTTCAACGTACGGTTTTCCTATTGAGATGACCGTCGAACTTGCAAAAGAAAAAGGAGTAAGCGTTGATGTTTCTAATTTTGAAGAAGAAGTAAATAAGCATCGCAGTCTTTCTCGAGAGGGTGCCGAGAAAAAATTCAAAGGAGGTTTGGCTGACCACAGTGAGCAATCTCTTAGATATCACACTGCAACCCACCTTCTTCATCAGGCACTACGGGAAGTTCTTGGTAGCCATGTTTTTCAAAAGGGAAGCAATATTACTCCCGAGCGTCTTCGTTTTGATTTTTCTCATGGAGGCAAGATGACAGATGAAGAAAAAAAGAAAGTTGAAGATATTGTAAACGAAAAAATCACCTCAAAACTTCCTGTTTCCTACGACGATATACCACTTGAAGACGCCCGTAAAAGGGGCGCTATCGGGCTTTTTGGAGAAAAATATGGCGAAATTGTGAGAATCTATCAAATTGGAGAAGGAGATAATAAGTTTAGTGTAGAATTTTGCGGCGGGCCTCATGTTGAAAACACCGCTGTGCTTGGAAAATTTTCCATTGTTAAAGAAGAAGCGGTGTCTGCTGGTGTTCGAAGAATAAAGGCAGTCTTAAGATAGCTTTTAGAGCATTAACTTTTAGCTTTCAGAAAAATACAGTGTATAATAAAGT
>JBBUCK010000041.1:65660-67404 GCA_038057845.1 Patescibacteria group bacterium | reverse complement strand
ATTCTGTTGTTGTCGTAGCCGTGAAGTAGGCGGAGACAGTTTCTCCAACGACAGATAGTTTGGCGTAGGGACTTGTGGTGCCGATTCCGACATTGCCTGTTACCCTCCATACGGAAGTGCCGTCTGTCGCCCAGTTACCAGTTGTTGCTCCACCGATGAGAGAACCTGCGTAGTAAAGGTCGCCTCCATTTGCATAAATGCGGTTTGCAGTGTTTGAAGGAGATGTATTTGCCAAAAAGATTGGCCCATTGACGGAGAGTGTGTCCGACGGCGAAGAAGTGCCGATGCCGACACGATTGTTTCCCGGGTCTATGACAAAAGTGTCAGTGTCAATCGTGGTAGTAGCTGACACGGTAAGGGTCGAAAATGAACCATTCGTTCCACTGATTGTTGTTCCAGTAACTGTTGTCCCAGAAAATGTCGCCGCGCTTATTGAACCGCCTGTCCAACTTCCACCGGTAATCACGGGACTTTCAATATCTACGCCGGCAGAAAGTTTATCAATTCGGTTTACATGTTGGACGGGCACCGGAGCGGAAGGAGAAAAATACTGCACAACACCCGTGTCGCGAGAACCGAATGTGTAAATTTCCGCGGAAAGTTTGTTATTGAGTTCTTCCAAGCGACGCTCGAATTCTTCACGCGTCACCGCCCCACCTGAAGCAACTGGGATTTCCCTAATAATGCGTTCAATCACAGTGGTTTTCTGCGGCTCTTTTACACTGACAACAGCAACTTTTGGGGAAACTTGCGGAGGAGGAGTTGTTTTGGGCGGGATGAAGTTTTGGACAATAACTGTCGGGGATTCGGGTCCTTTATATAAGAAATTGTACGTAAAATTGTTGATAGAACGATAAATGCCAAGAGAAGTAGTATCAACAAATTCTTTTGCGCTTCCAAATATGTTTGCTCCGCCACCACCTCGTGGCGAGCCTCGCCCTTCGGGCGGGAGTCTGCGCGAGAATTCTAAATGCCCACTTAGAAGCTTGTTTGGAAGCCGAGCTTCCAAATTGGAACCGTCAGAAAAAAGAGAGAGAAACTTTTGTGATGGGAGAGATTCTAGAGCCAAAGTCTTCGCAGTCCTTATTGAAGAAGACAAGTGTTTGGTAAATTCGGTAATACCCTGCGAGGCCTCATCCACAAGAAGCGCGATACCAACTCCGATTAACTTGGTGTTAAGATTATACGTTTCTACGAGATTTTTAACTGCGACAGAGGTAGAAACCTTTTTATCGGTTTCCTGATCGTTTTCTAAACTAAATGAATATTCAACATTCTTGCGGTTTGTAAATTGCTCTTTTAATAAAGCGAGTTTTTCTAAAATTCTTCCTATATGTGTTCCGAGAGATTGTTCTGCGTTCGAGAATGAGTTTGAAAATGAAGCGAGGTTGTGGACAAAAAATCTCCGTGTATTTTCCTTGCCCATATTCATTGAGGAAACAAATAGTTCTTTCGTTTGTTCTGCACGATTAGAAATACGAGTGGTTATTTCAAGGCCGGAATTGTGTATTGATTCCAAGTTGTCAGAGAAACTAGAAAAAAAAGTACTTATCTCTTTCGGTAGTGTTGACAGAGAGTTTGAGGATGGAACGGTATAAAATTCCCTTTCTTTCTCTGCAAATGTGTCCGAAAGATAAGAAAAAATGTATTGTGTCTTCTCTCCGATAGACCTTGGAATAGATTGAATAGAGGTTATAGCAGACGCAAGAGTATTTTGTAAAGCTTGTGAGAGAGTGTGATAGGA
>JBBUCK010000041.1:0-65560 GCA_038057845.1 Patescibacteria group bacterium | reverse complement strand
CAGACGCAAGAGTATTTTGTAAAGCTTGTGAGAGAGTGTGATAGGAAGACACAACGTCACGCAATTTTGCTCCTCCATTTATAAAGACACCTGAAAGACGAGAAGAAGCGTAGTGCATTTTTCCTGAAAGATTTTTTGCGACAGTTTTTGGAATAGAGTAAACGGTGACATTTATAGATGCGACAATATCCCGCACTGCTTGTTCGATATTTGAAGAGCGAACGACAATATTTGAAAGTATGTTTTTTGCTCCAAGAGAAATGAAACCACTTACCTCGCGAGAGACATCACCTGCATTTGAAATGTGTATTGATGCTTGCTCCCCGACAGCTCCAATTTTTTCTTTTCCTAAAGAGACGACCGCGCCGCTTACTTTGTTAACCAAATCGTCTGCGTGTTGGAAAACGTTTTGTGAAGTAAGGATAATTTTTTGAGCTGTGTTTTCAAAAGTGTGTTTTACCTGCAACGCTTTATCAGGATTCAAAAAAAGATATCCGGCTCCCGCAAGTGAGAAAGCAATGATAAAAGTTGCAAGAGCATTAGAAAAAGAAACAGTCGGAAAAAAGGATTGATGATGTTTGGGCGCAGATATTTCAACATCTTGGATAATCCCAGATAAAGCTTGAGAAACTTGGGAAAGGATATCGGGGGTTTCTTGCAGCGCTAAATTTTGTTCTGGAATTTGTTCTGAAACAGGAATAGAAAGACCCTCTGCAGGTTGGGTTCTTTCTTCATTTTGAGAGACATCTTCTTGTGATGTAATTTCTGGGATAGTTGTTTTAACAGGAATCTGTTCTTCTTCGTTAAAAGAGTTGGTTTGAACTTGAACTGGAACGATTTTATTTATTGGTATGCGAGAAGGAGCATTTTCAGGGGCATAATAATTTTTATGATTAACGATGGAACGTTCGCTTACAAACCATCCACGCCCAATAAATGAACATTCGACTTTACCAGCACGACAAAGTTGGCCGATATAGTCCCTCTGATATTTTACAATTTCACCGGCTCGTCTAGCCGAGATATACTTTTCTCCTCTTATAATGAGATTATCTGACATTACTTAAAGTATATCTCTTTAGAAAAAGAGATGAAACAGATATACAAATAAAAGTGTTGATAATAAAGGTCATCTCGGGTGAGTAAAAGATCAAAAGTGTTAAGGTTAATGAAACCCTTTTGTACTCGGCATGGTTTGCTGTAGAGTGTCTTAATTTCCTTTTTTCGGTAGCCAAATACCCCCTTAGCTCTTTCTGAAGAGTGCAGGGTTTAGGAAAAGTTTTCATTACACCTTAATCCCTGTAGCAAGCCTACCTGTCGACAAACAGGCTGCCTTTTATTAAGTATAGAAGATTAAGAGTAAAATATGTCTTAAAACAAAGTCATCTCGGGTACCCGAGATGACTTTTCCAAACCTATAGACTCATAAAGTCTCTGTTTTAAGACTTTTGACTAACTTAATATCTTTCTGAAAAGCTCTGAAAGAATTTCTGGATTTGCCCCTCCCTGACTTTCCTTCATACCTTGACCGATAAGAAACTGCAGGGCATTTTCCTTTCCTGACCTATACTCGGCAACAACGTTTGGATGACTTTTTAGGACTTTTTTGACTATTAGAGTAAGCGTGTTCTCATCACTTTTTTGGATTAAATCCATCTCTTTTGCAAGCTCTCTCGGGTCCCCCCCTTTCTCATAGAGAACTTTGAGAATATCTTTTCCGCCTCGGGAAGACACTTCTCCTTTTCCAATCATGTGAATTAAAGAAGCCAAAGAATCGGAGGTGATGTTTCCAAGAGTATTCCCCGTTTTAGAAAGTCCCGCCAAATCACTTACAATATAGTTTGAAGTAAGCTGAATTAATTTTTTGTCGTCTTTGAAATTTACTATTGTTTGTTCAAACAACTCACACCATTCTTTTTGGTGAATGAATATTTCTACGTCAGTTTCTTTCAAACCAAAAACTTCCAAGTATCGTTTTCGCTTCTGCCATGGCAACTCTGAAAGTTCCTTTGAGAGTTTTTCTTTATTAAATTCAGGGACTTCAGAAATAAATAATTTAGGGATGTCGGGGTCAGGAAAATATCGGTAGTCGTGAGAGTCTTCTTTTGCGCGTTGTGAAAATGTTATCCCCTTCCCTTCATCCCAACCGCGAGTCTCTTGAATAATCTTCTCCTTTTGTTCAAGGAGTTTGCTCTGACGGTTAATTTCATATTCAATCGCTCGTTCCACTGCACGAAATGAGTTGAGATTTTTAACTTCCACCTTTGTCCCAAGTGTTTTATTAGTACTTACCGAAATATTTGCTTCAACACGCATTTCACCTTTTTCCATATTGGCATTTCCTGCGTGGAGATATTGCAAGAGAAGCTGAAGTTCACGCGCGAAAAGGACTGCCTCTCCACCGCTGTGGATAACGGGTTCTGTAACAAGTTCCATTAAAGGCACACCGGCACGGTTAAAATCCACTAGGCTGTAATCGCCATGATGGGTAGAACGTGCAGTATCTTCTTCGAGGTGAATACGAGTAAGTGCAATACCTCTAATTTCTCCACCAAGAACAAGGGGGTGCTTATACTGGCTAATCTGATATCCCTTAGGAATGTCTGGATAAAAGTAATTTTTACGGTCAAATTCCGTGAAGTTGGCGAGTGCGCCATTCACAGCAAGTCCTAGTTTTAAGACGTGTTTAACCGCCTCTTTATTAATGACTGGAAGGGTGCCGGGATGGCCCGTGCAAATAGGGCATATATTGACGTTGGGCCTCTTTTCCTCGCTGTCATTCTTTGAATTACAGAACATTTTTGTCTGCGTTTTAAGCTCGGCGTGTATTTCTAGACCTATTGTTGGTATATATTTCATTGGTTCACACAAACGAAGGGCGGTCCTTCGTTTTTTTACTTGTTAGATCTGTTTGTAAAAACGATTCTTTTATAGAAAGCCAGTCACTAATAAAAGCATCGAATTCTTTTGGTTGTAAAAAATACTCCGGAAAAGCGCTTTTGTTTAAGATCACTGTTTCTTTCCTTACGATGATTTGGTGGTAGTCAAGATGGCTTGAATAAGGATATTCTTGAAGATATTTATGCGCCTTGATTCTATCTGGAATATTGTTCTCCCTCCACTCTTTATCAATAAGTTTAATCGGATTTAAGTGTATATAAGAAAATAGATATTTAAGATATTCATCACTATCAACATGTCTGGCTTTAAATCTTCCTTCAAACAAAGAACCAGTTCTTTGTTGTCTTTTATTGAAGTACATTGAATATGCAGTCAATAATTTACCGATAAATTTTGTTATACCGTTTTCAATCTTTTCTTTAACAAGAATATGAAAATGGTTTGGCATTAAGCAATAGGCACCAATATCAACAAATGTTCTCTTTCTAGCAATACTAAACAGATCAACGAAGGACCGCCCTTCGTTGAAATAAGTACGCATGTCTAATGGCTCCATACTATTACAAAGATACAGCAACAGGACGAATCGTCTACTGTCGTGATCATCCAGAAAAATTAACCTCTTATCATTTCCCCTGTTGTAAATGTGATAATATTCTCCCAGTGAAAATTTGAACTTTCTCTCCATTACATTATTTAATATAGACGAAGGACCGCCCTTTGTACATATTTTAGTTTCCTAACGATCTTAATAACTTAATGATTTCATCCTTAAGACTTTTAACCAGATTAGGGTCGTGAATAGAAACGGTAAGAATGTGAGGAGAAAGTTTTTTCATTACTTTTATCATTTTTTTGAGAGTTTCTTCTGGCACAAGGTCGGTTTTTGTGAGAATAATCACCTCTTGTTTACTAGAAAGGTCGTGCCCATAGTCTTTAAGTTCTTTCCTAATTGTATTATAGGACTTTTTAGGATCTTCATTTTCCACAGAAATACAATGGAATAGCATGCGAGTTCGTTTAATATGGCGTAAAAATGCAAAACCCAAACCTTTACCCTCTGACGCTCCCTCAATTAAACCTGGGATATCGGCAAGAATGAACCCAAAAAGATCTCCGAGGTTGGGTTCGAGAGTGGTGAAATTATAATTACCTACTTTTGCATGAGCACGGGTCAATGTATTAAGAAGACTTGATTTACCTGCATTAGGAAGACCAATAAATCCCGCGTCTGCAATAAGTTCAAGTTCAATAAGAAATTCCGCTTCTTCTCCAACAAGGCCGGGGGTTGCCTCCATCGGAGCAACATTCGTGGATGATTTGAAACGATCATTCCCCCACCCACCCTTTCCTCCTTCGAGTAAAAGAACGGAGTCACCTTCTTTCATAAGTGAGCGAACGCTACCGGTATTCAAATTAGTAATCACTGTTCCAATAGGTACTTCGACAATAAGGTCTTTGCCGTTAGCGCCGTGCCTTTTTACTTTTGCCCCCGCACCACCATTTTCGGCTTTAAGGTCTCGTATAAAACGATAACGTGAGAGCACACTTAAATCGCGCAGTGCGTGCGCGTAGACATTACCTCCCTTTCCACCATCACCACCGGAAGGACCGCCAAATTCTTTTCCTCTTTCGTGGAGCCAACGAACAACACCGTCGCCACCATTTCCCGCTTTAAGGAAAAGACGAATTTCGTCAATAAATGCCATATAAAAATAGTCTATAGATTTAGGGAGGGAAAGTCTACTTAATCTTCTGACGCGAGGGCAAGTTCTGCAAGTTTAAGTGCACCTTCTTTTGATTTTGCTACCGCAAGAAATCTCGCGTTATGACAGAAAGAAGCATCGGAAACTCCAGAAATAGCAGCAAGTTCCTCTCCTTCTTTTCCAGCCCAAGTTAAAGGAAATTGTTTACGGGAAGTATATGCTTTTATATCATCTGGCACTGCCTGAACTTTCCAACCATTCCCTTGAGAATCAGGGTACACAACGTAGAGCAGTTCAGGAAGTTTTTGCGTAATTTCTTCATATGGATAATGCGTATCCATTACAAGAATTCTCTTATCGGAAGCATCCTCGTGCATTCGTTCAACAATTTTTGACCCCTCGACACTATCCTGCGCTTTTTTAATTTCACGTAAAAGAACACGTTCAGAAATAGAGACCGCATCAAGGAAAGCTACGTCAATATCATGTTCAGATTCTTTCCATGTCGGACTCAATGAAAATATTACCTCCTGAAATCTGTACGGAATAATGTCTTTAGGGCAGTCACATAGAGAAACTCCATTATCATTAGCATCAACCGGTTCAACAATTTTCTTTTCAATAATAGCCGCAGCTTCTTTACTACCGCAAAGGGTAGCACCAAATTTTTTCCACACAAGACCGAAAGAAGCATATGGTATGCCATCGAGGCGTGCTCCCGCGCCACCCTCTTGATGATGGTCAAAACGGTTTTTTTCTGGATTATATATTCGTCCCACATCAACAACATAATCAGCTTTTTCAATCGTGTTTGTGTCCCGTGTACGAAGAACATTTAGCTCTTTAAGAACGAGGCGAAGCACCGCAAGGGCTAAAACTTCATCAGCATGAAAACGTCCGCTATGTGTAACAACGGTAACCATTATTTACGTTCTAAATTATTCCTCCTTCTTAATAATTCTCTGCGCAAAAAAACTTACAGCAGAAATAAGAAGTGTTGCTAATACTGCGTCTAAGAAACTTGCTACACCAAAGCCTGGGACAAATGTTGAGATGAGCCAAAATAGAAAACCATTTATAACAAAAGTAAAGAGCCCGAGTGTGAGAATGTTTATAGGGAGTGTTAAAAGAATAATAACTGGCTTAACCAAAACGTTCATAAGACCCCAAAAGAAGGAAACAATGAGAGCTGTATAAAAATTTCCTACTTTAATTCCTGTAAGAAGGTACGGCGCTAAAAGCAGAGTGAGTGCGGTAAGAATCCATGTAAAAATAATATTCATGTTTAGAGAGGATAATTATAAACTGTCTCGCATTAAGGTGCAAGGTATTTTAATTTAAACGCGAAATTCCCCGAAAGCTTATTGTGAGAAACTTCATTACTTTATCTTGATGCGATAGTTTGCTTTTGCATATGTTGCTCCCCGGGCACACGATTGAAATTGCGATATATAAATTTTCTTATTTCCTCAACAAAAATAACAGAGGAAGCAACGATAATAATAAGTGCCCACTCAGAAAGTGATAGTGCCGTAGTATGAAGAAGGGTTTGAGCGACAGGATGATAAATTGCGACAAGCTGCAATGCAATTACAGCGATTGTCGACAAAATAAGGTAAGGATTGGAGAAAAGATTTGTAGAAAATATTGAAGATTCTTCAGAACGACAATTCCAAATGTTCAACCATTGAAATACTGCGAGTGCTGTGAGGGCAATAGTTGAGCCCTTAACAAAATCAGCTTCGTAAAAATTGCTAAAGAGAAAGAGAGTTCCAAGGGTCATGGTAAAACCTAAAAGGACAATTCGATGAATCATTAATGAATCGACAAGAAATCGGTTTCGTTTTTGCGCTTTTAAACGAGTAAGTTTTTCCTTCGGTTCCATAGCCATAGCGACAACAAGAAAGCCGTCAGTAATAAGATTAAGCCAAAGAATTTGCGTCGGTAAAAGTGGAAGAGGTAAGGCAAGAAAAAGTGCAAACACAATAGTAAACAATTCTCCAACACCTGTTGAAAAAAGGTAAAGAAGTACTTTTTTAATTGTTCGATAAATATTTCTCCCCTCTTCCATTGCCAAAACAATACTTCGGAAATTATCGTCAAGTAGAACAATGTCAGCAGCTTCTTTAGTCACTTCAGTTCCTATTTTGCCCATGGCAACACCCAAATCAGCCGCAACAAGCGAGAGAGCGTCATTGACCCCATCACCTGTCATAGCGATTATTTCGCCATTTTTACGATAGCCTTCAATAATGGCCAGTTTATGCTCTGGAGTAACTCGAGCAAATACTGTTGTCTTTTTTATCTTTAAAAGAAGCTCTTTTTCATTCATTTCAAGTAAATCTTTTCCGGTCACAATCTCATCTCCCTCTTTCCATATTCCTGCTTCTTTAGCAATTGCCCGAGCAGTCACTTTATGGTCCCCCGTAATCATCACGACCTTAACACCCCCTTCTTTTGCTTCTGCAATGGATTCTTTGACTCCTTCACGTAAGACATCACTCATTCCATAAAGTGAAAGAAGTGTGAGGCGTGGCATGAAATTGCCTCCCATTTCCTTTGGAGCATGCTCCAAAACTCCACCAGCAATAACTCGTAGACCTTTTGCTGACATTTTTTCAACCATATTTTCAAAGGCTCCCTTTTCCTTTTCACTCAATTTTTCTATCTTGCCATTAACCCATACGTGATCACAAAATTCAAAAATTTTCTCTGGAGCACCGAGCACAGTAAGAAAAGCATCTCCGTTCATATCATGGAGTGTGCTGTGATAATTTATTCCCGCACTTACTGGAATATCAAGGATAAGAGGGGTCTCTTTTTCAAGCTCACCTTTATGAAAACCAATTTTTTGTCCGAAAACAAGAATCGCTGCCTCTGTTGGCTCTCCAGTAATTTTCCATTGATTCTCTTCTTCAGAAAGAAAAACGTGCGCCGAAGAACCTAGTGAAGCTACTTTCCCAGCAAAAAGAAGTTCCGGATGATTGAGAGGGTCTATCACTTGCCCTGCGAAGGCGATACTACCGAGAGGCTCATAGCCGTTTCCCCTTACTTCAAATTCTTTATCAGAAACATACACAGATTCGACCATAAGCTCGTTTTTGGTTACAGTACCTGTCTTATCGACGGCAATAATACTCGCATACCCGAGCGCATCAACTGCCTGAAGTTTTTTGACAAGCGCATTTTGTTTGCCCATTCGATACACTCCGGTTGCAAGAATAAGTGTGATAACAATCGGAAGTCCTTCAGGAATCACGGACACAGCAATTGCAACCGCGGTCAAGAACATTTCTTTAAGACTCACTCCTCCAAGCACACCTATAATAAAAATAAAGAAGCTTGTCGCAAGAATAGTAAGACTTAAAATTTTGGAAAGGTTTTTAATATCATCCTTGAGAGGAACATCAGAATTAATGGAGGCAAGTTCTTTGGCAATTGTACCTATCACAGTATTTAATCCGGTGCCGATAACTATAGCCTTCGCAGTACCAAGAACTACAAACGTACCCTTGAATACCATGTTTTTCTGGTCAGCAGTAGGGAGCTTTTCATTGTGCAATGTGTCAGAGTTCTTAAGAATGGGTTCTGACTCACCGGTCAACGCAGATTCATTAACTTTGAAGTTATAAATTTCTATAATGCGCGCATCCGCAGGCACTTTGTCTCCTTCTCTCAAAAGAATTACGTCCCCGGGAACAACGTGAGTATCCTCAACAACATATTCCCTACCTGCACGAAGAACTTGGGTGTTTGTTTTTGTAAAATGTTGCAATGCCCGCAACGTATTTTGTGCCTTACCCTCTTGGACAGCACCAATAATTGCATTAGCAATAAGGACAAAAAGAATAATAACGCTATCGCTTTTTTCACCAATAAAGAAAACTATAAGAGAAGAAATAAGGAGAATATAAATAAGTGGACTTTGAAACTGACGAAAAAAGATAGTGACAATGCTCTCACTTTTTGATTCTGGAAGTTTATTTTCCCCTTCACTTTTAAGTCGCTTAATGGCTTCTTCTTCTTTTATGCCCTCTTCTGAAGAAGATAGTAATTCAATAACCTCCTTAACGCCCTTACTGTGCCACGTAGTCTTTAATAGGGATTTATCTTCCATAACAATTGTTATATTCTCTTTTTAAACATTAAAACATGCATTTCAAGTAATGCGAACAATAGGCTCAATACTACTGGTCCAGCGATAAATCCGACCGGACCAAAGACTTCAAGTCCACCAACGATTGAAACAAGAATAAGGAAAGGATGAATATTAACACCCCGCTCAATAAATATTGGGCCAAGAATATTATCAACAATACCAACAATACATACAGACCAAAGAAAAAGGCCGAATGCTGCGAAAATATTCCCCGCAAGGAGAAGAATAACAATTGCAGGCGCAAAAACAAGGCTAATACCAATAAGAGGAAGAAAAGACACGATCATGGTAACGAAAGACCACAACACAGGATTTGGTACAGAAAATATTGCAAAGCCAATACCAGTAAGAAGTCCTTGGAGTACAGCAATAAGAAGGTAACCGTTCACAACCGAACGCACTGCCCGTTTTAACTTTTGCAGAATCTCTCTGTCACTACCGTTCGGCAGTGGACTTATGGATATGAGACTATCAAGAAACCATCTTCCATCCTTCAAAAAATAGAAAAGAGCAATCATTAGAAAAAAAAGTCCGATGAGACCACGGAGCACTCCGGAAAAGAATGGGCCAAAATTATCCAACACCCACAATAGTCCCTGTTCTGCATAATTACGAAAATCTATGTGTTCTTTAACATTCCACGATAAATTTGGAATAAGGTCTTCGACAAACACCTCCACTTTGTTGAGCGCGACATCAAGAGTACTTACACCCGTACTTGTTTCAAGTTCTACATAGACATTGCTCGCCTCCTGGAAAAGAAGAATACCAAAGAAAATAAGAGGAATAAGAATGAGAAGAAAAATAAGAACGACAGAAATAAACGCAGCAATTCCCTCTCTTTTACCTGTTAGACGAACGATATATTTATGGATTGGTTCAAACACAACCGCAAAAACAAGGGCGAGAAATAGAATTGGCAAATATGGTTTAAAAATAAAAAACGTTAGGAGAGATGCTCCTAAAATAAGGCTAAAGAAAAAATATAACTGAAGCCGATGGATATTATTTTCGGTCGGCATAAGAATCTCTAAATAATATCACAAGAAATCAGATCTTTCCCGCAGAAAAACGCTTACGAATAAACATAAGAAGAAGTAGGTAGGCAAATGCCGTTAAGGACATTACGGGAATAGTAATATATCCAAATTCCATAAAGAAAATTTTTGAGCATTCGGCACCTTCGGCTGTGCATGGAATAAGAGAGCCCCCTCCCCACTGAATGTATGAATGATAGAGCGCAACAATCAAACCGAGAGAAGAAAGAGCTAAACTGTAATCAACTACCGCTTCATCTTTTTTATACAGAGCGATGGCAAAAAGGAGTGCTTGAGGATAAATGAAAATACGCTGAACCCAACAAAGCTCGCACGGGACAAAACCAATTGCATTTGAAAACAAGAGAGAGCCCGCCAAAGCCCCGAAAGAAATCAAAGTGCCCGCATGGAGAGCGTAATGCCCCAAAAAACTGAAAACTTTTTTATATATTTCACCCTTACCGAAGAAAAACAAAAGGAGAAGAACAAAAAAAAGAATATCGCCCAATAGAATGAGTGAAGAAAGAATTTGAACGCTAAGAAAAGGAGAAGTAAACATTATTCTTGAGGAAGTTCACAGCCTGTTTTCTGCGACAAAGACTCGAGATTAATGACACCCGTTATCCGTTCGCCATTCGCGAAATCCCATGTCGGATATGTGGCAATGCCTTTGTCTTTACAAATCTGAAGCTGACTTTTGGTATCTGGCATTGAACACTCAATATAGGGAAGTTTCTTTGCGGAACGTCCAAAAAGGGCCTTTTGATTTTGACAGTGAGGACACCAAAACGCTCCGTAAAATTGTGCGCCCTTTTCTTTAAGACATGTTGCGAATTGGTCAAGTTTTCCTGTTTTCTCCGGAGCTACCATAAGAACAACCGTAACTGAAATAGCAACAAGAATAACGATAATGGGAACAATGTATTTTTTCATTCCATTAGAGACAGGACGCGCTCTTCCTGTCCCGTGTGTTTATTCTTGTAAAAATTTACTCGACTTGTATTCATACATATGACTTAACGTATTACGTAACTACGGACGGGAACGGGATACATATACGCCTATATTATAGAGCTTTTAACAACAGTACAAGACCCGCCTAACTTTATCGTCGAATTGGATACAAGCAATTAAAGAAAGTTTATCTTAAAAGTATACTTCACTCTCTATTACCTGCATTTCTGTAATAAAGTTTGGCGGGCAGGCTAGATGGAAACCTTTTTTTGTTTCTTAATTCGGAAAAGTACAAAAGTTACAACCACTAAAACAACAATCGTAAGAACTATTTTTTCAAAACGTTCGAAATACTGTGCATATAGAAAATAAAGCTCCCCCACTTTTGACCCAATAAGTCCAAGAATAAAAGCGCGAATAGCGGCACCGATAAAGGAAACGATGAGGTAAGACCATAGAGCCATACGAGTAACACCGCAAAAAGCTGAAATAACTACTGAAGGTACGAGTGGAATTGCGCGAAGAATGAGAATTGTAATTTCATCTTTTTTTGTAGTTTTTAACTTTTCTTGCGCTTTTTCAATATCCTGCCAGCTCACCCCAAGCCACTTTCCCCATTTTTCAATCGCAGGTTTACCACTTACATACGCAAGTCCATATACCGCAAGAGAGCCAATTGCTACGCCAAGGGCGGAAGGAATTACAACAATGAAAAATAGGCTGGAGAAAAACTCGGGAGACCATCCGCCATGTATGGGAAGAAAAAATGCAGCCGTTAAAACAACAAGAGCTGAAGGAATTGGCGCAATAACTTCCTCAATAATCGTAGCCAAAAAAACTCCCCCCCCGCCAAGCGGAAGAAGATATGTCTGCATAAAAGTAATAACGCTTGCAATCATGTTTACTTATCATATCAAAAAGAAAAGGGCGCGTATAAAAATCATACGCGCCCTTACTAATTAACTTTTTATTCCTTTTTAGGAGCACTCGAACTTTTTATATTTCCTCCAAGCAATTGTCCTAAAATTGCTGCAGGCCCGGAAAGTCCTGAACTGTCTTGGCCAAGACTGATACTGGTCTCGGAAACAAACTTATGTGCATTCTTTATACCTTCAGTGAGCACCTCGGGATGTTTGTCGAGAAACGCAAAGAGTTGACCCGTAACAAGTTCGAACTTTCGAAGTTCTAGCACCTTATCTGCTCCAAGAACTTCAGCTTGTGTTTTCTGACCTTCCGCAATCAGATTCAACTTGTCACGTTCCCCAAGTCCTTCATTTTTGCGAGCTTGGGCAGATTGTTCAGACCGTCTCAGGTCAATTTCTGCTTCAACAAGACGACCCTGCTGGTCAGCGGTCGCTTTTGCCTGTTCGGTTTTGGTCCGTTCAGTTTGGGCGATTTGCTCCTCGAAGTAGGCTTTCTTAAGCTGTTGTGCAAGTTGTTCGCGTTGGCGAGCAACAAGAAGTTCGGGTGGAATAACAGGATCACCGAAGCGAACTTCTTTTATTTCGACACCAGCTTTGAGGCCTTCCGGACGAATCATTTTCTCAACTTCGTCTTCGAGTGCTGAACGATTTTCAATTAAATCAAGTACCCGCGTGGTCCGATTCTTGATAGAGAATTTTTGCTGTCCTGTTTTTTCGTCAAGGACAACATTTCCATCAGCGTCAGACACAGGAACCTTGATATTAATTGTTTCGCCAGCAACATTACGAACAATTGAACGTATTGCGGGAGTGAGAATGCGGTCTTCTACTTCCTGCAATCCGCCTACAGAAGCGACAACGAACGGCGCGTATGAAGGAGTGACTTGAACAAGAACACGTAATTCCTGCGGAACATCCCATCCTTCAACTTTTACCAAAATCGCTCGATCTGCGGCATAGTCGGGTTCTGACACCTCAATTGATTTTTCTGTTTGCGTAATTTCGCCTTTTTGGCTAACGCTCAAATCAATACTGCGTTTGGTGTATCCCCCCTTGTACTCCCATGTTTGAACACGAGTATCAACCGGAATAACATCATAAGCCTCCCGGTTAATATAGTAATTGCCTGGATTGAGTGCTTTATCCCAAACACCAATACATCCTACAGGAACAAGGGGAACTTCAAGTTCTCCTCCTCCAATAGTTTGCTTGTGCGTTGGGGTACAATCTTCAGGCTTGTCGGTTTTAAGATTACCGAAGTCCACTCGTGAGTGAACATTCGATTTGATTACACCAACAAACCCAGTTGGAATTGCTGTTGCTGGCTTTGAGACAACATCCCAAAGAAACTTGTTGAGACGATGCGTACCGGGAGTAAGAACTGAAGTCTGCGGACCTTTCTGACCTCCATGGGTAAGAAAGTATTGCGCGTCATTCATCATCTTGGCTGCATCATTTGGGTCAAACGCATCAGCATACGTTTGATCAGAGCGTAACGGAATTCCGTCACGAGCAACAACATATCCATAATGGTTTTCCGGAACCGTTACAACTTTTTCCTTCTTAACATCATAAATGACATTAAGAAGGGTTTCGAAATAAAATCCCGGAGAAAGAATATCCGCTTGAGGACCATTCTCACCACTATAGGCAATAATTTTGCCGTCTTTGAGACTTTGACCAAAGTAAATCTTGTGGCGATGCCCCGCTTCATCCTGCCCAACGTAGACAAAAGATGTGGAAAATGCGCATACTAATGCGAGCGCAAAACCACTTCCACGTACATATGGACGAAGCCAGTTAAGGCTTTTGGGAAGGAATTGGGCACCCACTATCCCGCCGATAACACTTGCGATTACGAGCAGAATCAAAAACATATGCACTACCCTCCTTTTTGAAATAAAAAGTTGTTAAGGAACAAAAAAAGCAACCTTATGTTGCTTTTCATTACCTACAATATACAAGCATATTTATGTTAGATTGTCAATATACTTTAACTCCTGTCACATCTTCATATTTACACTAAGACTCGTCCAATATAATTCTGTTCCTGAATTTTCCTTTCTCCTCTGCCTTCTTTGCTTTTATTTTTTCTATTTCGTCTTTATTAAAACCTTTGTAGTCTATAACTGCATCAAGAACTTCTAAAATATCGGCAATTTCCTCAATATTTTCACTTTCCTCAAACTCTCCAACTTCTTCTTTTAATTTTTCTTTCAATTTCTGCCAATACTCTTTTTCATCCGCAATATGAGTAATTACATTTTCTCCCTTTTTACGGATACTATCAGGAATATTGTCTCTTACTAACTTATTGTATTTCACGAAATTGTGTGTGTCTTATGCACCATGGCATTTTTTATACTTCTTTCCACTTCCGTCCCTCGACTTTGCTCGGGACGTCGCTCTTACTTCCTGTGATGTGGGGCATTGATTAGGCCACATTTCTTATATTTATACACTTGACCAGTTTCTGGATTAATCGCTCCGCACGGACATGGGTCATTTCTTCCTGTGTCTTTGAACTGTGCAGGAACAGCCTTTGTGCTTTCAGAACCAAGAATTAAATTGGCCTGACGAGAAACTTGCTCCATTTCCTGTGGTAAAGCATTAGTCATTGCTTCTTTTTTAAGATTAGGAAGTAAATGAAGCACTTGCTCTTTCACTGAAGCTTCCATCTGCTTAAAAAGTTGAAGACCTTCCCTTTTGTACTCAACCAAAGGATCTCTTTGGCCGTACGCGCGAAGATTAACGCTTCCACGCAGATAATCCATCATTTCAAGGTGGTCAACCCAGAATGTATCAATGGCTTGCAAGATAAGCGCGCGAAGCATGTAGGTAAAGTGTTCATCGGAAAGCTCTTTTCTTTTCTCTTCAATAACCGCCTTTTGTTCGTCAGTGGCAACAACATTGAGTGATTGCAGATAGTCATCGATTGACGAAACACCCCCTGCGAGAATTCCCCGACGGCGACCGTAAATGATAGTGCGTTGATAATTCAACACGTCATCAAATTCAAGAATGTGCTTTCGGGCATCAAAATTAAACCCTTCGATTTTTCTCTGCGCGGCTTCAAGCGAACGGGTAATAAGCCCGTTTTGGATTGGCTCATCTTCCGGAATACCAAATTTCCCCATCATTTGTTTGATGTTGTCAGAAGCAAAAACACGCATAAGCGAGTCTTCTAAAGAAACAAAAAACTGCGTTTCGCCGGAATCTCCCTGTCGTCCGGACCGCCCGCGAAGCTGGTTATCGATACGACGAGCTTCATGTCGTTCAGTGCCAATGACAAAAAGTCCACCGACGGTTCTTACTTCGGCGCGCTCTTCTTCCGTTGCCGGATTTCCTCCAAGCTTGATGTCAACGCCACGACCAGCCATGTTCGTGGCAATTGTTACCGCGCCCCTGCGGCCCGCTTGGGCAATGATTTCACCTTCACGTTCATTATTTTTGGCATTAAGAACCTCATGAGAAACGCCTTCACGTTTCAGATATTCAGAAAGTAATTCATTTTTTTCAATTGAAACTGTGCCAATAAGAACCGGTTGATTTTTAGCGTTGAGTTCTTTTATTTTACGCGCTACCGCCTTAAACTTTCCCTTTTCAGTTTGGAAAATAAAATCATCGTGGTCTTTTCGAGCGATAGGTTTATTTGTCGGAATGGACACTACAGGTAGACCATAAACTTTATAAAACTCTTCAGCTGACGTGAGCGCGGTACCAGTCATTCCCGAAAGTTTTTTGTACATTCGGAAATAATTTTGAAAGGTAATAGAAGCAAAGGTACGTGATTCTTTCTGTATTTCTACACCCTCTTTGGCCTCAATCGCTTGATGCAAGCCTTCAGACCAACGTCTTCCAGGCTGTAAGCGCCCAGTAAATTCATCAACAATGACAACCTCTCCATCTCGAATGACATATTCTTTATTATTATGAAAAAGTGCTTTTGCTCTCACAGAAAGCTCGAGGTGATGAACATATTTGACCCCTTTTTCTGTATAAATGTTTTCTATGCCAAGTATCTTTTCTGCATGTGAAATACCAGCATCAGTTAATGTAATCGCCTTAAGTTTTTCGTCAACCTCATAATCTTCTCCTTCTTTCAGTTCACGGCCAATTTTTGCGAACGTATGATACAAATTCTCTGAATCAACGGTTGGCGCAGAGATAATCAAAGGAGTACGCGCTTCATCAATCAGAATAGAGTCTATTTCGTCAACTATCGCATAGCGATATTCCCTTTGTCGCAAACGTTTTGCGTCAACTTCAAGATTGTCGCGAAGATAATCAAAGCCGAATTCATTATTTGTTCCATACGTAATATCCGCAGCATACGCTTCCTGACGATTGCATTCTCTCAAAAAATCATACACAACCTTAAATGACCCAACTTGGTCACGCTCCTTATCTTTTTCTGTATGAGTTTTGTCGTAGAGATAAGATGTTTCGTGATTAATTACTCCAACAGAAAGCCCCAGGGAAGAGTAAATTTGTCCCATCCATACTGCGTCACGACGAGAAAGATAATCGTTAACAGTAACAACATGAACTCCTTTCCCTGTTAAAGCATTAAGATACGTAGGCAACGTTGCCACAAGAGTCTTCCCTTCTCCCGTTTTCATTTCAGCAATACCTCCTTGATGAAGAACCATTCCTCCAAGAAGTTGGACATCAAAGTGACGTTCGCCAAGTGTGCGTTTAGAAGCCTCGCGGACTACAGCAAATGCTTCTGGCAAAATACTGTCGAGTATTTCGCCTTGGTTTAAACGATTTTTAAATTCTTGGGTTTTAGCTTTTAAACCATCATCAGAAAAAGCTGCCATTTGTGGTTCAAGACCGTTGACCTTTGCAACAATGGGATATAGGGCTTTAAGCTCACGAGCTTCTTTTGTGCCAAAAAGGCTCTGAAAAGAAAACATGATAGACAACTGTACCACAAAAAAAACCCTAAGACTAATTAACCACTCAAACTTTGCTTTTCAAAAACACGATATCAGCCTCAGGCTGATTCTCTGCCCCGCCCGCTTCGAGTTGCGAAGCAAGTCGGGCAGGTCGCCTTCATCAGGTTCCGCAAGATTTTTGAAAAGCAAATTTTCACTCTAACTGGAAGAAAAGAAAAAGGAACAGCAAAAAACAATCCGCCGAGAAGGCGGATTGTTTAAGCGTTAGACCAAGGAGAGAAAACTATCTTCGCTTCTTCTTAGTTGCTTTCTTTCTCTTTGCTGCTGGCTTTCGCTTTTTAGCAACTTTTCTTTTCTTTGCCATTTTTATTTTGTAATCAATCGTACGATTGATAAAAATTACTTCTAAACGCTTGGAGAGCGTGATCTTGAAATTTTATCCTTCAGTTGTATTCAGGATAGAATTTCCTACGACCTTGTCTTAATTATGAAATAGGAAGATGCGCAACACAATGTTTTATATCACAAATATGTTGATAACTTTATTTTCCAAAAAAATATTTAATCAAACATTCCAACGAGTTGCACCTCGCGCTCGAGAAGTAAACCCGTTTTCTTTTTTACTTCTTCAATAATAAAATCAGATAAGTTTTTTACTTCAAGAGAAGTAGCATTCCCAAACGTCACAAGAACAAGTGCTTGTCTTTCATATACACCCACATTGCCTTCTCGTAAGCCTTTTAAATTACAAATATTATCAAATACCCATGCAGTAGGAATCTTTACTTTTCCTACTTCTGCGAGAAACGAAGGTATTTTGGGAAATCTTTCTTTCAGTAACTTAAATTCTCTATCTTGAATAATAATATTTTTAAAAAATGACCCAGCTGTGCCGTAATCGGCAAGAGAAGGAAGTTTTTGCTTACGGATTTCAAGAATTGCATTCCGTATGTCCTGCAAGGAAGGATGTGTTATATCTCTTTCTTTAAGATAAAGGGCAAGGTCTCGATAATCCGTAGAAAGGTTTTTGTGTTTTTTTAGGAGGAACGTAACAGATACAATAATATATTTTTTACCTTTTTCGGTTTTAAAAATACTATCACGATAAGAAAAATTACAATCAGGAGAAGAAATCTTTTTTATTTTTGTATCTTCTATATCAAACACATCAACAAAGAGAATAGAATCTTTTGCTTCAACACCATAGGCACCAATGTTCTGAACTGGTGCTGCACCAACACTTCCAGGAATACCAGAAAGATTTTCGATTCCATACAAACCTTTTGAAACCATGTGCTCCACAAAAAAATCCCAATGCTCTCCTGCCCCAACCCTCACCTCGATTTTTTCTTCTGTTTCATTTTGGAATGTAATACCGGAAATCTTCATACGTATAACAAGACCATCAAAACCTTCATCTGAAATAAGAATATTAGAACCTTCACCTAGGATAAAAATTGGCAAACTTCTTTTTTGTGCAAAAGAAACTGCCTGTATTAACTGTTTAATTGTTGAAACATCAACAAAATAACAAGCGTTGCCACCCGTCTTAAATGTATTAAGAAGTTTAAGGGGCGTGTTTTCGGAAATCTCTATAGGGGTCACATCCACTCATGACGGGCGGTGCTAGCTCCAAAAATGTCTTAATGTGAGTGCGGCCGCCCGTCGTGACTAAACACGACTCTATATATAGAGAGATTTTAACAAAATAGTCTCTACAAACGCAAACCCCCTCTTTTGGAGGGGGCTTACGCAGACATTCTTATTTGGTCGCTAGTGCTTAATGCACTCACACGTGGATAATATAGCATGAATCACTAAAAAATGCAACTCTGCGTAGCTTATAGCCTATAGCTGTTAGCTTTTAGGAGGAAAAATTCTAGGAATCATTGAATTCGGGACGGGAGAATCTTCTCTTTCTATCTTTCTATCTTTCTACAAGCTATAAGCTAAAAACTACAACCTTCCCCTATAAGCTAATCCCTAAAAGCTAAAAACTTCTCTAAGGATTTCTCCCCGCCCGTATTTCCTTTATATAGAACTCCCCTTGTTCTTTGAATTCCGGATTGATTTTAATAATTTCCTCAATCTCTTTTACTGCCTGCGAGCGCTTTCCAAGTTCAAGATATACTGCCGCGAGGGAAAGGCGATGACTTGAATTTCCCGGTTCGATTTCGATTCTTTTGGCAAGAATTTCAAGAACACGCGAGTATTCTCCTCTCGCTACATAGGCCCGAAAAAGACGGTCGTCAAAGTATACAATCTGTTCCGGAAGCGTAGAGAGGAGCTCCCTCTCGAGATCTTTTTTACCAGCATATATCGCCCCTACGGTATAGGCGATTTTCGCGTCTTGAAAGCTTGGTTCTAATTCGTATGCTTTTTTAAACGTCTCAAGCGCGTTTTCATAATCCCTTTTTCCTATATATGAGGTTCCCAACTCAAAGTAAGCCGTCTGTTTTCTCGGAGAGCTTTTTACCGTTTGAAGGGCGTAGATGAGACCTTGCTCGTAATTACCGAACCCATTTGCGGAAACAGCGGCGAATATTTGATATCTAGTATCTTCGGGCGTTAACGTAAGTTGTTTTTGCAATTCCGACATGGAAAGTTCAGCAAACTGAATTTTCAATTCATTTGAAACAG
Source organism: Patescibacteria group bacterium (assembly GCA_038057845.1). Classification (GTDB taxonomy): domain Bacteria; phylum Patescibacteriota; class Minisyncoccia; order Phycocordibacterales; family JAGLPS01; genus JBBUCK01. The sequence continues at coordinate 46,339 of JBBUCK010000041.1, read as the reverse complement.
AAGGAGCTTTTACCATATTATTTGTTATCTGAGCAAGTTGTTCTCGCGTTTCGGCATCGCCAAAAGAATGATAAGAGAGCGCCTTCTTAAAGGCTTCGAGATTAAGGGAAATATTTCCGTCTTGCCGGGGAGAAATCGCTTCAATAAGTTTTTTGTTCGCCTTTATCGGAATAATGTTCGCTGTGTATAAAATAAACAGAAACGCGGCAATAACCAAGGCGGAAACAATTTGTTGAACGCGTAAACTTATGTCAAACGTGGAAATTTTCCACTCTTTTCCGGAAGATGAATGGATATAGGCAAGGAGAGAAAAGAAGAGAAGATAACTTATCAGATTATCAAACACGAAAAGATTGTGGAAAAAATAGGCAGCAAAAAGACCGGTGAGAACACTTTTTTCCACGGAAGAGAGATTGTCCGTTTTCCATAGATATCTTAAACCGAAAATAAATAGGAGAAGATAGAGCGAGAGACCCAATATTCCGCCCGCGACAAGCCAGTCGAGAATAACATTGTGCGTACGGTCAAACCATTGCTCATGATTGTACATACGCGGGTCGTAGTATTTATTGAAGACGTAATTAAAACTTTCCTGTCCCCATCCGAAGACCGGCCGTTCCACAAACCCTTTAATGGCCATTGGCCATACATAGGTCCTCGCTTGGTCTTTTGTTAATGAAATTTCCGCAAAACGCACAAGTGTGGAATTATTTCGAACAAATGAAGTTTCTTTGACCGAAATAAATCCGATGATAAGAAGAATGATACCGCCGATAATTCCCCAGGATATCTTACGAAGATGTGTATTTTCTTTTTCCGTCAGAGCAATGAGTATTGCGGTAATAAAAAATCCTCCCAAAAAACCCAGTATCGCACCTCGAGTTTGTGTCTCATAGAGAAGAAACATATGGACAAAAGCTAACGAACCATAGGCTAATCGATAGAGCTTATTATCTCTACGAAGAAGGAGGAAGAGTGCGAGAAAAATATGAAAAACAAGATAAATCGCCAGATATGTTGCATTACCGAATGTCGCATCCACACGCACCCCCCCCTGATTAATGGGAATTTTTCCAGCAAGTTGAGCGAAGCTGTATAGAGCAATACCAAAACTTGCAATGAGAGACGTATTGAAAAACCGCGTCCAAAGTTTTTGAGTCGACAACATCACACCTGCTACAAGAAAATACGCGAAAAGATGAAGAACGGTTATAAACCCTTCCATTCTTTCGAAATTGCTCCAAAAACTTTTGTAAGGATTTTCAGAAAGAATAGTGGAAACACCTAAGGAAAGAGCGAATGCGGCAAACGTGACAACTATCCATGAGAATTTTGGTCGATATGTTTTGTCTTGTAGAAAGAGGATAATCCATGCGAAAGTAATAATTTCAACAATAATTCTAAAAGCAAAGCCTTTTCCTGTTATAAAAGGAAAGAACATTGTTCCATCAATATAAAACGGTAGAAAAAGAGCGGCAAAAAGACCCGTGTAAATAATATATTTTAAAATTGCATACATATTAGTCATTGGGCAATTATAGCAGACGAATTAAAAGATACCCATTAATTTTGGAAAAAAGTAGCAACTCTAGTCAAGCAATATGAAAAATTGAACATAGTATCATTTGGTCGAATAGAATCTGACAGAAATAGATGGTGTGTGTTGAAGCCTGTTGACACTTCTTGCTATCTTGCCTTATTATGATACTACATATGGAATCCCGTTAGAAGTTTACGAAACAGTAACTACGCGAAGCGCGAGGAGCGAATAGCTCCATCCCTTTCGGGGCGCAGCGCTTCGCCCATAACGGGAACTGCCTATTCGGCAGACGCACTGCGCAAAATTATTATAAACATAAACTTCTAACGGGATGGAACAAGAGATAAAACCAAATGCTGTATATACCTCCTTGGAAACACAACAATTTCTGAAGGTAAGCGAGAGCACTATAAAACGCTTTCTTAAAAAGGGGCTTATTAGAGCAAACAAAGTTGGCGGTCAATACCGAATTTTGGGAAAAGAAATTCTTCGTCTTATTTCGCCTAACATGGAAAAAGCGGCAACAAACTCCTACTTGACGATTAAGAAAAAAGTTGTTACTAAAATTAATAAATGGTAGGAAAAATAGTCAAAAGTCTGAAAGTTAAAAGTTCGTAAAGTACACCACTACCGCTTTTGAGCTTCAGGAACTTTATGGCTTTAAGGACTTTATAGACTTTCGACTTTATAAACTTTATGAAAAAAGCTCTTATTACAGGCATCACCGGACAGGACGGGTCTTATTTGGCTGAACTCCTTCTTGAAAAAGGATATGAAGTTCATGGCATTATCAGACGAGCAAGTACGTTTAATACTGATAGGATTGACCATCTCTATAAAGATCCCCATATAAACAACATCAAATTATTTCTCCATTATGGAGATCTGTCTGATGGGAGTAATCTTAACCGTATTTTAAGTGAAATTAAACCTAATGAAATCTATCATTTAGGTGCGCAGAGCCATGTACGTGTTAGCTTTGATATGCCGGAATACACTGGGGATGTCACAGGACTTGGTACACTTCGCCTTCTGGACGCAATGCGCGAAACCGGACTAACTAAAACTAAGTTTTACCAAGCCTCATCCTCTGAGATGTTCGGTAAGACGGTTGAATTACCGTTAACAGAAAAAACTCCTTTCCACCCTCGCTCACCGTACGGCGTGGCTAAACTTTACGCCTATTGGATAACAAAAAACTATCGAGAAGCGTATGGGATGTTTGCTTCAAACGGAATTTTATTCAATCACGAGACAGTGTCATCTTTTATGCCTATGTTTTGCAAAGAAACCGGTTCGAATGAATTTAACATAAAACCAATTCGAGAAATAGTAACATTCAACGAATCTCTTAAGCATTATCAATCAAAAGAAGTTTCGGGGGTGCAAGTATGGAGCAAACAGGGATGGGTTGATGTGACATTTGCTTCCGCCTATCCGCACGATACTGAAAGGGAGAATAAACATCCGCGCTTTATCAATGCACGATCTGGTGCATTCATGGCAACTTCCAGTCATGTTGTATTTATGAAAGGGGGAGAAGAAAAAGAAACTGGGAACATTGCAATCGGAGACTGTATTGACTCCATTGATCTTCCTAAACCAGATACGCAAAGTCGCCAATTACCCAATTCCGAAGAAGAGGCGGAGCTTATGGGTATGATGGTAGGTGACGGTTCCGCCACATACGCCACCAAAGGCATCGGTGTCCATGCTAAGTTCACAAACTCGGATCCACTATTACGACAACATTTCGATATGTTATGGAAAAAGGTTACTGGCGGTCACACACTATACTATCCTTCCCGTTCAGGTTTTAATCAGAAAAATATCGTAGGACAGCTACAACTAGCTGGTGGCAATAATTGGCTACGCAGTATCGATATCTATAACAAAGATAAGACTAAGCGCGTGCCAAAAGTTATTTTGAACGCCCCTTCGCATGTCATGCTTGCGTTCTTGCGCGGCTATAATGTATGTGACGGCTTGAAAGCAAACCCCTGCACTTATGAATTCAAGAACTTCAAGACGAATTCCCCCACATTAGCCATGGGATTGTGGTATCTTATCGACAAAACCACACAACAAAATATTAACCTCACTGTAGAGACAAAAGACGATGGCAGAATATTTTATTCACTGAATATTCTCACCACCACAAATAATGTATTCAAGGAACAATCTATAAGACAACTCGTGGGCACTGGAGTATCACAAAGAGAAATGGCGCACATAACGGGGATCTCGCGTACATTTATAAGAAAAATCCAACATGGTGGTTTTGCATGCGACACGCACCATCTCAAGAAAGAGCCTTCTGAAGTGAAAAAAATTTTGGAAATCCAGAAGTACGATGGTTGGTTTTACGATTTAGAAACTTCTTCGGGAGAATTCCATTGTGGAATTGGAAAAGCACGCGTGCATAATTCCCCCCGCCGCGGCGAAACATTCGTTACACGAAAAATAACTCGAGGGCTTTCACGTATACAATTAGGCAAGGAGAAGAAACTCTACTTGGGTAATTTGGACGCGAAGCGAGACTGGGGTTACGCGAAAGATTTTGTCTATGGTATGTGGCTTATTCTCCAGCACAAAAACCCCGATGATTTCATTCTCGCGACAAACGAAACGCACACTGTTCGGGAATTTATTGAGGAAACGGCAAAATATCTTGATATGGACATTGTCTGGAAAGGCAAAGGTCTCAATGAAAAAGGTATTGATAGAAAGACAGGTAAAACTATTATTGAAGTTGACCTGAAATATTTTAGACCAGCAGAAGTTGATATACTTTTAGGAGACTACTCAAAAGCAAAAAATAAACTCGGCTGGAAGCCAAACGTCACATTTAAGGAATTGGCAAAGCTTATGGTAATGGCAGATTTGGAACACGAGAGTAAAAATAGCGAATAAAAATATATATGGCAATGGACAAGAAGTCTAAAATTTATGTGGCGGGCCATCGAGGGCTTGTGGGTTCTTCGATTGTCCGTAGGCTGGAGAAAGATGGATATGGCAATCTCCTATTAAGAACTCGCAAGGAACTTGATTTACTTGACCAGAAAGCAGTAAGTGCTTTTTTTGAAGAAGAGAAACCAGAATATGTTTTTATTGCCGCAGCGAAGGTGGGTGGTATTCATGCAAACAGTACCTACCCAGCATCTTTCATCTACGAAAATATACTTATTGAGGCAAATATTATTAATGCCGCGTATGTTAATAAAGTAAAGAAACTTATTTTCCTAGGAAGTTCATGCATTTACCCACGACTTGCAGAGCAGCCAATTAAAGAAGAATATCTTTTAACAGGCTCACTTGAACCAACCAATACAGCCTATGCTATCGCTAAAATTGCTGGGATTATCATGTGCCAGTCATATAACAAACAATACGGAACAAATTTTATTTCAGTTATGCCAACTAATTTATATGGTCCGCATGACAATTTCGACTTAAAAAACTCACATGTCTTACCCGCGCTTATACGTAAATTTCATGAAGCAAAAATAAATAGTCATAGTGAAGTTGTTGTCTGGGGGACAGGACGTGCTCTGCGAGAATTTCTACATGTAGACGATTTAGCCAGTGCTTGTTTTTTTCTTATGAATAATTACAATGATTCTTCAATCGTCAATATCGGAACTGGTGAAGATATCAGCATAAAATCGTTGGCAGAATTGATTAAAGAAATTGTAGGCTTCGAGGGAAAAATCATCTGGGATCAAACCAAACCTGATGGTACACCTAGAAAATTGCTTGATGTTTCAAAGCTGCACGAACTTGGCTGGAAACACACTATAGACCTCAAAGATGGCATCACATCCACATATGAGTGGTATAAAAATCAAGAAAATAAAGAATAGTGCAAGTATAATTACAACTATGAATTTCAATAAAAAGACAATTTTAGTTTGTGGAGGAGCGGGTTTTATAGGCTCGAATTTCATACGGTATATTTTTTCTAAATATCCTACGGTCAAAATTATTAACTTCGATAAGTTAACCTATTCGGGAAACCTCGACAACAATAAAGATATCTCCAAAAATCCCACTCTTGATTATCGCTTTGTGAAAGGTGATATCGTCAATAAAAAAGCGGTTGATGCAGTTTTCAAAAAGCACAAACCTGATTATGTTATAAACTTTGCTGCTGAAACGCATGTCGACCGGAGTATTCATGGCGCATCGCTTGAATTTATAAAAACCAACATTGAGGGGGTTTTTAATATAGCTGAAGCGGTGAAGGCTAATGTATCAGTTATAAAATATGTTCAGGTCTCAACAGATGAAGTCCACGGTAGTCTGCCGCTCGATTCCAAAGAACGTTTTCATGAATACACACTTTTCGCGCCCAATGTTCCTTATGCTGCAACTAAAGCGGGGGGAGACCTTTTGTGTCGGTCCTATTTTTCAACATGGAAGGTGCCGATAGTTGTGACACATTGTTCGAACAACTATGGCCCCTATCAGTATCCAGAAAAAATCATTCCTTTTTTTGTGTTGCGTATGCTTGAGGATAAAAAATTGCCCCTCTATGGTGATGGTAGGCATGTAAGAGATTGGGTGTATGTACTTGACCATTGCCATGCCTTAGAGCTCTGTCTTCTCAAAGGAACCCCGGGTGGTGTATATCACATTGGTGCGGATAATGAACTTGATAACACCGACATCGCGAAACGTATTTTGAAATACTTTAACCGTGACGAATCATGGATAGAATATGTGGGTGATCGGCCGGGACATGACCGTCGATATTCCATAGACTCGACAAAAATAACTTCCGAACTTGGATGGAGACCGATGTATTCTTTTGAAAAAGCTTTCGCTAAAACCCTGCAATGGTATATTGATAATCCAAAATGGATTGATCGTATAAGAAAGAAAACAGGCGTCTTTAATCCCCACATTGACTTGTGGAGAGCATATAAATTAAACAATAAAGTCCCCGCCCATACTGAAACACTACATTCGGGTGGAGGCCGATTAAAAAAACATCCCTCATCTCTTACTCCTCGCTCTCAAGGACGAAGAATTCGAAGTTAAACTCTGTGAAGCTGCCAATTAAAAAATCAAAATGGAAAAAATCAAAGGAGTAATTTTGGCGGGGGGTTTGGGAACACGACTTTCCCCCCTCACAAAGATCACGAATAAACACCTTCTTCCGGTCTACAACAAACCGATGATTCTCTATAGCATTGAAACATTGCGGCGGTCAGGATTGAAAGAAATTATGATAGTGTGTGGTCGCGAGCATGCCGGTCATTTTATGAATTTTTTAGGTTCCGGAAAGGAATACGGTGTAGAGTTTTCCTACGCATTACAAGACAAGGACAATGGTGGTATTTCAGATGCTCTTTCCTACGCTCAGGATTTTGCAGAAAACGGTAACATTGCTGTTATATTGGGAGACAATATTTTCGAAAATGACTTTTTGAAAGCAATTAAAAAGTTTGAAACGGGCGCAACAATTTTTCTAAAAAAAGTACCAGATGCAAAACGATATGGAGTTCCTGTATTTGATAAAACCGGTAAAAAAATTATTGCAATAGAAGAAAAACCAAAGAAACCGAAATCGCCCTATGCTCAGACAGGATTTTATCTCTATGATTCCAGTATTTTCTCGTATATAAAAAAACTTAAACCCTCTTCTCGTGGAGAACTTGAAGTTACCGATTTAAATAATATGTATTTAAAGCACAATAGACTTGATTTTTCTTTTGTCTCCGGATTTTGGCTTGACGCGGGTACCATCGACTCACTCCTTGAAGCAGGCATTTTCTTGGCAAAAAAGCAGCGGAAAAATGAAAAATAAAATCCCAAAAACCCTTATCACAGGGGCAGACGGCATGGTTGGGTCCTATGTCGACTTTGGAATAAAAACAGATAGAGAGTCGCTTGACGTAACGAACCTGAATGAAGTTTTTGCTGTTGTTAAAAGGCACAAACCTAAAGTTATTATTCATCTTGCAGCATTGACTGATCTCGATGCTCAAGAAAAAAACCCATCGTATGCCTATGAGGTAAATACTATTGGCACATATAATATGGCGTTAGCCGCTCAAGCAGTCGAAGCTAAATTTGTATACGTATCTTCAATAGGCGTATTTGACGGTACAAAAAAAGGACCGTACACAGAAAGCGACACCCCGAACCCTCAAAATTATTATGGCCACTCAAAATATGCTGGGGAACTCATTGTGCAGGCCTTGCTTAAAGATTATATTATCGCGAGGTCGGGATGGATGTTTGGCGGTGGACCGAGTCGAGATAAAAAGTTCGTGGCTAAAATTATTACGCAACTTGGAAACAAAGATATCCTCGAAATAAAGGCTCTTGATGATGTCATAGGTTCGCCTACATTTGCCAAAGACTTAATAGCGACACTTAAAAAACTTATTTTGAAAAATGCGAAAGGAATTTTCCATCTCACTAATAAAGGTATCTGTAGCCGCTATGACATTGCGAAACATATTGTTGAGTTTATGAAGCCGGAAACTAAGGTCGTTGCCGTTGATTCAAGCTATTTTAATCTGCCTGCACGCCGTGTAGGAAATGAATCGGCAAAATCAAAAGTCAACCTTATGCGTCCTTGGAAAGAAGCTCTGACTGAATACCTTACTACTGAATGGAAGCCTACAAAATAGGTAGGAGCGCTCCAAAAAGATTCTTAATCTGGTGATACCTTTTGATACCTATTGACACTTCTTGCTATTTTGTTTTATTATGATAACAAACATAGAATCCCGTACGAAATCTATAGAGCATTATAATAGTTCTGATATCATGAACGTACAAATGGTCCAAAGAGAATTTTAAATTATGAGTAAAGTTACCGTTATAAAACCGAAAAAAGTATTCAGCTTTGAGGACCTGAAAGAGGTTTGGCGTTACAAAGAGCTTCTCTATTTTTTTACCTGGCGTGATTTTAAGGTACGCTACAAACAAACTGTCATCGGCGTTCTATGGGCAGTTTTTCAACCGTTTATGACAATGGTTGTTTTTAGTTTCTTTTTTGGCACACTTCTTAAGATTCCCTCCGATGGGATTCCTTACCCAATTTTTGTCTACACAGGCCTCCTCTTTTGGCAATTTTTTTCAAGTGCTCTTTCAGAAACAAGCAATGTTCTCATTAGCAACCAATCAATTATCACCAAAGTCTATTTCCCTCGCCTTATTCTCCCTCTTTCAGCAGTGGCGACAAAGTTTGTTGATTTCGCTATTTCCTCGGTCATCCTCGTAGGGATGATGGTCTATTATGGCTATGCACCACACCTAGCAGGGGTTCTCATTCTCCCCATCCTTCTTATGATTACTTTCATGGCAGCAGTCGGGGGTGGGCTTTTCCTCGCCGCAGTCAATGTAAAATATCGCGATGTTCGTTACATACTTCCCTTTTTCATCCAAATTCTTCTCTTTATTACCCCTGTTATTTATCCAGCGAGTATCGCAGGAAAATATTCATGGATCCTCGCATTCAATCCAATGATGGGCGTCATTCAAACTGCACGCGCAGGGCTCCTCGGCACAGCGCCTATTAATTTTGCACTTGTTTCAATTTCTTTTGCCGCATGTGCTGTGCTTTTCACTATTGGCATAATTTATTTCAAAAAAGTTGAACGATATTTCGCTGATATCATATAGAGTAAAAAGTCAAAGGTCTATAAAGTCCGTAAAGTCAAAAGTTATATGAAAATAGAAAAATTTGAAGATATCATAGCATGGGAAAAGGCAAAAGAATTAACGCTACTTATTTATAAAGCGTTCATAAGTAGTAAAGATTTTGGATTTAGAGACCAAATACAAAGAGCGTCTGTGTCAATAATGAATAATATTGCCGAGGGGTTTGAAAGGAGAGGTGATAAAGAATTCAAACATTTCTTATTTATTGCGAAGGGGTCATGTGGAGAAGTTAGGTCAATGTTATATTTGGCTCTAAGTCTTGAATATATAAATAAAGAAGAATACGAAAAGTATTATAATTTATCTGTTGAAATCTCAAGGTTGCTTTCGGGATTTATCAAGACTTTATAGACTTTAATGACTTTACAAACTTTATGGACTCTATCATTGAAATAAAAAACGTAGGGAAAAAATATAATATCACACGGGGACGAGGTGGATATATTGCGTTGCGTGATGTGCTTACAAATGTTTTTAAAAATCCTTTTCGGTTTGCAAAAAATAAAGTGAAACAGGTGGTAGGACTTGAAAAAAAAGAAGAATTTTGGGCACTCAAGAACATTAACCTTCAAATTAAACAGGGCGAAATAATCGGTATTATTGGGAGAAATGGGGCCGGAAAATCCACACTTTTGAAAATTCTCACAGGCATCACTCCACCGACCGAGGGTGAAATCGTTATGCACGGAAAAGTCGCCTCGCTTCTTGAAATCGGCACCGGCTTTCACCCTGAGCTTACCGGACGAGAAAATATCTTTCTTAACGGTGCTATTCTCGGTATGACCAAAAAAGAAATTGTGAAGAAATTTGACGAAATTGTCGCCTTTTCTGGTATTGAAAAATTCCTTGACACCCCTGTGAAATATTACTCGAGTGGTATGTATGTCCGCCTTGCTTTCTCTGTGGCTGCTCATATGGAACCAGACATTCTCCTTGTTGATGAAGTCCTCGCTGTCGGTGATGCAGAATTTCAAAAAAAATGTCTCGGCAAAATGGAAGAGGTCACAAGTAAGAAAGGACGCACAATTCTCTTCGTGAGCCATAATATGGCAGCAATTCAGCGACTTTGTTCGAAAACCATTTTGCTCAAAAAAGGGCAAGTAGAAATGTTTGGAAAGACGGAGGAAGTCGTCAATTACTACCTCAATAGCACAAATTCAAACGACACAGAAACGATTTGGAAAGAGCGGGAACGTCCTGGAAACGAAATTGTTCACCTCAATTCAGTGAGACTCATTAACACAGAGGGTAAGTCTGCCCCCTACGCCTACTCAAATCAAGAAGTTGGGGTTGAAATTGTGTATGAAGTTCTACAAAAAAGCTTCTCCCCCACTCCCAATATTCATGTCTTCACAAATAGAGAAGAGTACGCTTTCATAAGTCACGCTGATTTTCATGAGAAGCTTGATAATGTGGGAATACATAAAACAACAGCATGGATACCGAAAGACCTTCTTAATGATGGTACGTATATAGTCGGCGTCGCTATCTCAACTATGATGCCTCTTAAAATACACCTTTATGAACGCGAGGCCATCACCTTTCAAGTGGTTGAGGATATAGAGCACACAAAGAAAATGGATTTCAATCAACGCATTCCAGGTGTAGTAAGGCCGCGCCTTAAGTGGGATATAGAATAAAATACGATGTTTAACCCTTTCAAAAAAGCTAAAACAGCCATCAAACTGATAAGAAGAAGACTTCTACACGTTCCAGACGAGGAAAAAGTTCTTTTTAATGCCAGAACGATCTACTCGGGAACTTTTAATGTGCTATATCGGGGTATTCCCGCTCTTCGCTGTCCATTTGATTATGTCATGTACCAAATGATTATTTCTGAAATAAAACCAGATCTTGTCATTGAAATAGGAACTAATCTTGGCGGAACTACATTATATATCGCTGACATGATGAATATTCTCGGTCACGGGACAATACATAGTATAGATATTGAAAAGAAAACCTCCGATATAGTTGCAATGCATCCTCGTATAAAATTATTCACTGGAGGTTTCAAAAATTATGATATTAATGAAGCAAAAGTTTTCAAAAAAATACTTGTGATTGAGGATGCTTCTCATATGTACGAAGACAGCCTTGAAGCACTATATACGTTCTCTCCTCTTGTGAGTATAGGGTCGTACTATATTGTAGAGGATGGAATAGTGAGCACATTGAGACGTGAGGAGGGTTTTCATGGTGGACCACTTAAAGCGATACGTGAGTTTCTTGAATCAAATGAAAACTTTACTTCCGACAGAAAATACTGCGATATGTTCGGGAAAAACGCTACTTTTAATGTAAACGGTTATTTAAAAAGAGTTGGTTGATTATAATTTATTATGAAAACTAAACGGAAAATACCGATTTCTGGTTACCTTGGCTTCATTTTTTAAAAAAATTTTATGCTAGAAAATATTAAACCAATAAAATTTTATATTCTTGGAGCAAGTGGTTTTTTGGGTGAAGGAATGGCCAACTATTTAAAAAAACGTGGGCATCAAGTTTTCACTTCTAGAATTGATGTTACCGATTTTCCTACTTTGATAGCTACATTTAAAAAAGTAAGGCCTGAAGTAGTTATTAATCTTTCCGGAGCAAAAGCTTATCCAACTATTGATTGGTGTGAAGACAACAAAGCAGAAACTGTAAAAATCAATGTTGGCGGAGTATTAAATGTCACACTGGCGGCCCTAGAAACTGGTGTTTACCCCATCCAAATCTCCACAGGATGTCTATATACCGGTAGTAAGGAAACCGCTTTTACCGAAGAGGATGAGCCTAATTTTTTTGGCAGTTTTTATTCACAAATGCGCATTGTCATGCAAAAGGCATTGGAAAAACTACCTGTTTTGCAAGTAAGAATCAGACTGCCGATAGCCACATTTTCCCATCCGCGAAACTTAATAAACAAAATTGTTTCTTATCCTAAGGTGATTTCCATGCCTAATTCGGTAACCCTGGTTGAAGATTTGTGGGCCGCTCTGGAAAAACTGGCCTTTTTACAACCACATGGAATTTTGAATATAACTAACAGTGGCTACATAGATCATCAGCAAATTTTGGAATCCTACAAAAAAATAGTCAACCCCCACCACACATATACCATTATTTCACTTGAAGAACTGGAGGGTGAGGGAGGGATCACGAAAGCAAAACGAACTAACTGTGTGTTATCCAATGCCAAAGCTACATCATTGGGGTTGCACCTCCCTGCTATAGATAATGAGAGATTGGAGGAAATAATGATTAGCTTTAAAAAATCACTCATTTAATATGACAAAAATATTTATAGGAATGCCTGCATACAATGGGGAGCGGTTCATCAGTCAAGCGATTGAATCGTTAATAGGACAAACTTACACCGATTGGGTCATGCTTATTTCTGATGACACATCAAAAGATAGGACGCAGGCAATCTGTGAGGAATACGCAAGAAAAGATGCTCGAATCAAGTATATTAAACAAGAGAAAAATCTTGGTCTATTTGCCAATTTCAAATTTACACTCGACCGTGGGGACAGCGAATATTTCATGTGGGCAGCTCAAGATGACATGTGGGAAAAAGACTACTTGCAAACCTGTGTTGAGTACTTGGAAAAAGATAAGGGTATTGGAGTAGCGACTACATGCAACAAAACGATAGATTCATTTGGGAGAACAGTACTAGAGTCACCGTGGATGGTGAACCTCTCTGGCAAACCAAGTTATATGCAGGTAGCACGTTATGTGCTAGAACCAGAAGGGTTCGGCAAAAATAACCTTCTATACGTGCTCTACAGAACTGAAGCTGCGAAGGCTATATGGCAGGCATACCCACAGCGACGTGTGTGGGGACAAGATTACCATATTGGTCTTGCCGCCATAAGCCGTTTTGGAGTTATGGTTGATCCGAAAATGCTCTTTAAAAAACGCCTTGGAGGATATTCAAGTCCGCAATTGAGTCTTACCAACCGGCAAAATCAGGTTACAGAGATGGGATTTGTAAATCCTGAAAAGAACCAAATGTTCCCATTTGGACGATTTAAAAGTTACTTCGGGGGGCACATGGAGGCTTTACGGGGAACTCCTTATCGTCCTCTCACCGCTTTGCTACTTCTTATACGACTCCCCCGTGCATTTATCATTCACGTTAAAGAGAGAAGCTTAAAAAGCTTCATTAAGCGTATATTTACTAAAAAGGCATCATGACAATCATTGTCAAACTCAATGGCGGTCTTGGCAATCAACTATTCCAATACGCTTTTGCGCGAGGAGTCTCTGTAAGCACGAAAACTAACTTCCGACTTGATGTAACTCCTTTCCATACATACTACAAATCCGACTCCTACGAATTATCGAAATTCAATATACAGGAGCACATTGCAAAAGAAACTGACATGTTTGGTTTCGTGTGGTTACGCAAACATAATACATTCTTTAATTTTATTTACCATCGCCTAAAGTTTAATAAAATCCTGCGTCTTTGGTATTACATGGAAAAAACTTTTATGTACGACCAAAATGTTTTTTCACGCAAAGGGACAACGTATTTCGACGGTTTCTGGCAGACAGAAAAGTATTTTAAAAACATAGAGGATGATGTGCGTAAAGAAATAACCCTGAAAGCTGCTCTCTCTCCGCAGAGCCAAAAAATACAGGAGGAGATACAAAAAACGCAATCCGTATCAATTCATGTAAGACGTTTCGATACACGTTTCGATACAGAGTCAAAACATAAACCATGGCATAGTTTATGCTCACCCGAGTACTACGAACGTGCTATAGAGCACATAGTCAAGCATGTGAAATCTCCTCATTTTTTTATTTTCTCAGACAATTATGAATGGGCTGCGGAAACATTCAAAACTCTTAAATATCCCTTCACTCTGGTAGGAAACGGAAAGGAAAAAAATCATGAGGATATGATATTAATGTCTCAATGTAAAAACCATATCATCGCCAATTCAAGCTTCAGTTGGTGGGGCGCGTGGCTTAATCCGCGAAAAGATAAGATTGTGGTCGCTCCACAAAAATGGTTTGAGGGTGCTCCAAAAAACGATATTAGGGACCTTATGCCAAAAGAGTGGATAAAACTATAAGTCAAATGTCCGTAAAGTCTTTAAAGTCAAAAGTCTTATGAAAATAGAAAAATTTGAAGATATTATAGCTTGGCAGAAAGCAATGGAATTAACATTATCTATTTATAAAACATTTAAGGGCAGTGAAGATTTTGGTTTTAGGGATCAAATACAAAGAGCATCCGTATCGATAATGAATAATATTGCCGAGGGCTTTGAAAGAAGGGGTGATAAGGAATTAAAACATTTTTTATTTGTTGCCAAAGGTTCGTGCGGAGAAATTAGGTCAATGTTATATCTAGCTTTAGACCTTAAATACATAAGTAAAGAACAATACGAAAAATATTATAATTTATGCATTGAAATTTCTAGATTGCTTTCCGGTTTTATAAAGACTTTATAGACTTTCGACTTTATGAACTTTAAGACTCTCATGGACTTTATAGACTTTACAAACTTTATGAACTTTATAGACTTTTAATATATGTGCGGAATAATTGCAATTGTAGGGAAAACTGCGGGAAATTTGGAAAAAGAAAAAATTGATTCCATGCTCTCTTCCCTTTCAAAACGCGGCCCAGATGATACAGGTGTGTGTACATATGATAACTGCACCCTTGCTCAAACTCGTCTTTCTATTCTTGATATTTCAGGCGGACATCAGCCAATGAAAGATACCGCTCATCCGTACACTATAGTCTTCAACGGAGAAATTTATGGTTATAAAGATACTCGGAAAAAACTTGAAGAATTAGGACATATATTTAGTACTAATTCCGATACTGAAGTTATATTAAAAGCATATACAGAATATGGAAGAAAGTGTCCAGAGTATTTGGATGGAATGTTCGCATTTGCTATTTGGAATGAGTCTAAGCAGGAACTTTTTATAGCACGTGACAGATTTGGTAAAAAACCATTCTACTACACATGGGTTGGTGATATGTTTTGGGGAGCTTCAGAAATTAAAGCGCTTTTTGCTAGTGGTGAAGTTAAGGGTAAGATTGATTTCATAGCAATTGATAATTACCTACAACTTATGTATATACCACCATGGAAAACTGTATATTCAAATATTCATACCCTTCTACCAGCACATGCAGGTATCGTAAAAAATGGAAAATTAGAAACCTGGGAGTACTGGCAACTTGAAAACAAGTCAATCAATATATCGTATGATAATGCGAAAAAAGAAATAAAAAGACTTTTTGATGAAGCGGTAAAAAAAAGAATGGTAGCTGATGTTGAAATAGGAAGTCTACTTTCTGGAGGCGTTGACTCAACTTTAGTGACTGCATATGCACAGAAATATGCTACGCATCCCCTTAAAACATTTTCTGTCGGATATGAAAATTATATAAACGAACTTCCCTATGCTTCACTTGCTTCAAAAAAAATTGGAACTGACCACTACACCTTAGAAGTAAAGGGCGAATTAACTCATGAGCTCGAAAAAGTCATAGAATACATGGATGAGCCACATGCCGATTCATCCAATCTTTCTCAACACTTAATATCAGAACTTGCATCGTCGAAGGTAAAAGTAGCAATGTCTGGTGACGGAGCTGATGAATTATTTATGGGTTATGGCTGGTATTGGAAATATTGGCATACTCGCAAAATAGTTCGTCTAAAAAATATATTTGTTTCAAATCAATTTAAAGAACATTTAAAATATGTAGCAATATTTTCAAAAAAAGATCGTTTTGACTTATGGAAAGACATCTCATTTTTGAGTGACAGTATTGAAAAAAAATATGTTGGGAAAATTAAAGGAAATGGTACCCAACAAATAAACTTCTTCGACCTTACTACATATTTACCTGGGCAACTCCTCACAAAAATAGACCGGACAAGCATGATGCATTCTCTTGAGATTCGATCACCTTTCCTTGACCATGCACTTGCAGAATTTGTCTATAATCTACCTGAAAAATACAAAATGGATAGGAAAAACGGAAAAATAATTCTCAAAGAAATACTCTGTGAAATTATGCCAAAAGATTTTGTATATAGGAAAAAACAAGGATTCGGTGCTCCTGTTAAGGAATGGCTGCGAATAGAAACAGTAAAAAAATTTGTAGAAAAAACATTAAGTGAAAATTCGGAATTATATAGAATCTTTAAAAAGGAAAAGATACTGGATATAGTTAATAATTTCTATCAAAAACATAACGATGCTGCTCAATATAAAATTTGGTCCCTCCTTTGCCTAGCATTATGGTTTAAATTTCACCAAAAATACCATGAATAAACTAAGAGACATCTATTCGGCGTATAAAAATAAAATTACCAACAAACTTTGGGGGATTGTTCACATGAAGGCAGAAGGGAGGAAAAAGGGTGATATTCTCATCTCTTACATCACCGAACCATTTACATTAGCCCCTTGGGAATCTTTTTCAAATTTCCATACTAATACATGGGAATGTTATGAAATTGCACGACTTTTTAGCGAAAAGGGATATTCAGTAGATATTATAAATGCGAGCAATCACACGTTCATACCAAAAAAACCTTACGTTGTATGTTTTGATTCAGATAATAACCTAGAGAGATTCTTGCCGCATTTACCAAAAGAATGTAAGACGGTGTTTCCAATACTTATTTCTCATTGGAAAGCGTATAACGATGCGGAGGAATCAAGGCTAGATGCGCTTGAACAAAGACGTGGTGTCCGTTTATTGCCTAGACGAAAAATGCTCCCGTCGCGAAACGCTGAACTTACAGATTATCTAGAAGGATTTGGTAATAAAACTATATTTAATACATTCAAACAATTTAATAAACCAATATTTTTTATCCCAATTTCAGTTGTTGTTCAATTTGATTTTCCCAAAGATAAGGATTTTGAAAAAGCACGAAAACATTTTTTATGGGTAGGAGGGGGTGGGGCAGTACTTAAGGGATTGGACATTGCTCTTGAGGCTTTCAGTCTAACGCCTGATCTTCATCTTCATGTATGTGGACCAATATATGCTGAAAAGGATTTTGTTGAGGAATATAAAAAAGAACTCGAGGAGACAGCGAATATTCACGTATACGGAAGAATAGACGTAGGGGGCGAACAGTTTGCTTCAATACTTAACACTTGTGCCGCCGTTGTGTACCCATCTTTCGGTGAAGGATCATCCGGCGCAGTAGTTCAAGCAATGCATGCGGGACTTATCCCTATCATCACTCATGAGACTGGTATACAAGAAACTGCCGGCTACATTCCACTTGAAAATCCAACTCCCGAATCTATCATGCAAAAGGTACAAGAATTTTCCAATATGCCAGAAGAAAAAGTGCGGGAGTTTTCAAAAAAAATCTGGAAGTACGCACGAGAGCACTACACAAGAGAATCATTCAGCACGGCCTATAAGCATTTTATTGAAGAAATATTAAAATTATGAGTGAGCCTCTTATTAGTGTCATTATCCCCGTCTACAACTGTGAAAAAACTGTTGCTATTGCAATTAACTCAATCGCCAATCAGACATACAAAAATCTTGAAATTATTGTCATTGATGATACAAGTACTGATAATACAAAAAATATTGTCAAAGCCATTGCCAGCAAGGATAATAGAATAAAATTAGTGGAAGGAGAAGATGACCCCTATCGTTTTGACACAAAACTTAACCGAAACGTTAATGCAGGGTTTTCTGCAAGAAATGCAGGCTTTAGAGAAGCACAGGGAGAATTAATTACCTTTCAAGATGCAGATGACGCTTCTTTTCTTAATCGAATTGAGGTGCAATATGAACTTCTAAAAAAGTACCGAGCACACCACGTCACGCTTGACTGGATTCAATTTGATGAAAAATATATTGGCAAAAATCTTGAAGTATCCTCGTATCTCGAAAACATTAAAACACTACTACCTGAAGAATTGTATCAAATGTCTCAAAGGTCAAAGGGATTTATTGCAAAAATTTCTAAAACATTTAATGGAGTAGTGCCATTTTATATAAAAAGAAAGAAAATAATCAATAAACTTTTTTTTGGGTCACTTGAAAATTACCCAGGTGCGGGTAACTCTCCCCTCTTCAAACGAGAAGTGATTGAAAAAGTAAAATTTAGAAAACTTTCGGAGCGTGTATGGCCATCATTTATGGGCCGAGGTGCTGACAAAGATTTCAATTTTCAAGTTGCGGAAACATTCAAAAATAGTTTTGTATTCTTTATTCCGCTCTATATGTGGCAGGTAAAAGTACAAAATCCGAGATACACCAATAGCATCGATGAGTATGTAGAAGCACACGCGAAAAGCGAAGTAAAACATCCTTCCTGAGCAACAATACTGAAGTTTTACAATTTTTAGGGAAGTTGTACAATGTTGAAACAGATAAAAATTTTAGTAAAAAGTAATTAGAAATTCTACAAAATGTTTTATACATGGAAAGTACTCGCTCTCAACAACCCACTTATCAAAAGAGTGCTGCGCAAAATCAATGCGTTAATTCCACATAGAGATCTCCCCGATAATGTTTCGCTTGTAAGAACGTACGCGCCTGAAAAATCATTTGCTGACATTGGTTGCTTATGGGGAGTAAATGGACTTAATTCTTTTATCGCAGAGGAAGTAGGGGCAACAAGAGTTATGGCTGTTGATGTATACCCTGAGAGCAAAGAATTTCTAGAGGATAAAGAAAAAAGAAATTCTAAAGTAACATTCGTACAAGGTGACATTAATCTCTTAGAGACAACAGAGAAAATAGGTATCTGTGATATTGTGCTGTGTTCTGGGGTTTTGTATCATACACCTGACCCTGTTCATCTTCTCACACGCCTTCGATCTATCTGTAAAGAAACGCTGATACTTAATACTGCATCTATTCCCGAAATGCACGGTGTTTCAAATGGAGCTATTTTTTACCCATTTCTTAATAAAGAACAAAGAAAAATTTGGAATAGAGGAATAGGTAGTCAAAAGGCCATCACGGGGGCGTATGAGCCGGAAAGTGGTTATGGGAATTGGTTTTGGGGCTTAACTCCTAGTTCCCTTGAATCAATGCTTAACTGTGCCGGATTTGAAGTGAAAGAACGGTACATTTCACCTTTCCACTCTGTATTTATATGTTCTACTGCACCAATAAAATTTGTTGCTTCATCGGGAGAATGGACTACTCCTAAAAGCGGAGATTCCCTAAAGTTTCGCCGTTAAATCTTCTAAAAGAACCTAATATGAAATTGAGTATTGTCACCCCTGTATACAACGGAGAGGAGTATATAAAAGAAACTATAGAGAGTGTACTATCCCAAGAGGGAGATTTTGAGGTTGATTATATTATTGAAGATGGCCTATCTACCGACAAAACCCTTGAGATAGTAAAATCGTACGAAAAAATTATAAATGCAGGACAATATCCTATTCGCTGTAAGAAAATAACCTTCCGGTGGTTTTCAGAAAAAGATTTGGGTATGTATGATGCTATAGAAAAAGGATTTGCACATGCTACTGGGAACATTTACGCCTATATCAATGCAAATGATGCATACCTCCCAAAAGCTTTTTCAACTGTCAATGCAATTTTTACTTCTTACCCTGATGTAGAATGGGCAAAAGGTATCAATACTACGTGTGATGAAAAAGGAAATATTATATCGGAAGGAGTATGTTCACTCTACCGACGCCCATGGCTTGAAAAAGGTATCTACGGACGAAGTGCATATTTTGTTCAGCAAGAGAGTGTTTTCTGGAGGGGGTCTTTGTGGAAAAAAGCTTGTCCAGATATCGCTTCCCTTCATTTTGCAGGCGACTATGCGCTTTGGATTACGTTTGCCCAATATGCGTCACTCTGGTCGTTTAATAAGCGTGTAAGCGTGTTCCGTAAACACGAAGGACAATTAAGCACCAGATTTGGTGCGTATCAACTCGAGCAGGAAAAAATAGCTCCCCATAATTTTATTCTCGAAAAGAGGGTTCTTTTTTTCTTCTTATCGAGACGTTTCTTAAAGCTAAACCCGAAGGGTGTCATTACACGAATTTTATTCTTTGTTCTCTTCCCTTTCTACAAACGAGAATGGTATATTGACTTTGATACACAAAATAATCCCTTTAAAAAGCAGGCTTCTTCTTATCTTGTTTGAGTTCTTTTTGAGTAGTCTGTCACAATTTCAAAAACGTGAACAACTTAATTAAAAAAATATTCTTTGGGAAAAAAATGCTTCAGGCATTCTTTAGAAGACTATTTGATATCTCAATAGAAGGTATGAACATTGGGACAGGCGGAAGTAGCCCCCATAAAAATGGGGAATTATTTACCGCCAAATATGCTTTGTCTAAAGAACTGACCCCTATTATTTTTGACGTCGGTGCACAAGGAGGAGACTACATTAAAGAAATATTTTATTTCACAAAAGGTAAGGCAAAGATATATGCTTTTGAGCCATGTTTAAGAGATTATAAAATTCTTGAAAAAGAACTTGGTGAGAAGGTAACTATAGTAAAAAGTGCTTTGGGAGACACTGAGGGTGAAACAACTCTTTACTACCCTCATAATGGGAGTGGATTAAGCTCTCTCTTTAAGCCTCATGATGGATTTAATGAAAGTGAAAAGGTGAAAATTCAAACAATAGACAGCTTTTGCACATTGAATGGCATCAAAAATATTACTTTGCTAAAACTTGATGTTGAGGGTAATGAACTTGCTTGCCTTAGGGGCGCAGAGCAGATGTTACTAAACATTAAATACATTCAGTTCGAATTTAGTGTTTCAAGTAGAGATTCGCGAACATATTTCAGGGATATATTTAATTTTCTTTCTGACTATAAAATCTATCGTGTACTAAAAGACGGACTCTATGAGATTAAAAACTCTGAAAAAATTACTGAACTTTTATTCACTACCAATTATCTGGCCGAAAGAAAAAGTATATGAAGCAATTAATTAAAAAAATCACCCCGCCGATCCTATACGAGTTCTTAAAGAAGCTTCTGGTTAAACCTAGAATATTCTCCCCAATATGGAACACTCTCACCTACACACCAGTTGATGGCATACAGATATTTTTTGACCCTATGGGTCCGTGGCAGAAAATGATTCTTAATAATAGCTACGATACGTTTCTTTTTGAGCGCCTAAATGCTGAGACGCTGCAAGGAAAAGTTATTTTTGATATTGGAGCGCATATAGGATTTCATTCTCTTTATTTTGCTCGACTTGTGGGACCTAAAGGAAAAGTATATGCCTTTGAACCTAATCCAAAAAATATTGAGCGATTCAGGTTCATACGAGATAAGAATGATAACATGAGAGACACTATTTCTATCTTTGATGTTGCCGTGTCAGATGTTTTGGGCACTGAGGAATTCAGTATGAGTGAGGACATAGAGAGTGGAAGAAGCTCTGGAAGTTTTATTAATACTGCTGATACTATATGGGACAGAGAAACTTTCAGACAAAGAAAATTTACTGATATAAAAGTAAAAACAGTGCCCCTTGATCTCTTTAAGAAAGAGTTGGGAATACTAGAAATTCCCGATCTTATCAAAATAGATGTTGAGGGTGCAGAATCACTCGTCCTTAAAGGCGCAGAAGAAACAATAAGAAAACATCGGCCACTTATACTTCTTGAAGTCCATTCAATGCTCAATATGTTCAATATTGTCTTGTTCTTTTCTTCGCTCTCCTATGAGTTAGAGATTCTCAAAGAGGAGAAGGACGGGCGATGTTTTGTAGAAGCTCGCCCAAAAAACATATGAAAAAAATCGTTATTCTCAAACATGGCGGAGGAGAGTTGGCTAATCAGCTTTGGAATTATATGAGCGTCTATGCCTATAGTCTTCTAATTGGTGTTGAAATAAAAAACCCCTCTTTTTTCGAGTATCATTCTTTTTTCAGATTTCTTCCACAAGAGGATTTACTCACGAAATGGTTTTCGTTCTTCTTTCGGACAATCCGAAGACGAGCCCATATTGTAAACAGACTTGCTCGCCTCAAATACTCACTCATATCGAAACTTATCGCAAAAACCCATACGCACTGTGTCCTTTCTTCTGAAAACAAGAAGAATGAAGTGTTTTACCTCCCACCGACACAAAACCTTCTCGAGCCCTCAAATCTGTGCGATACGATATATTTTCTCGGTTGGCTTTGGAGAAACCCCATCGGCTTAAAAAAATTCAGGAATGAACTCATCAAAGTCTTCACGCCAATTGAAGAAATAGAGATTAAAGTAAATGCTATTATATCTTCACTCCGTCAAAAAAATGAAAAGGTTATTGGTATTCACATCCGCCAAGCAGATTATAAGACATTTAAAGGGGGAAAATACTTCATAGACCAAAAAAGGATACGTGATATCGTACATGAATACATGATTGAGAAAAAGATGACTGCGGACAAGACCTCTTTTCTTATTACCTCTGATGGACCAATTAATGAAAGCGCTTTCAAAGATTTAAATATATATATCTCAAAGGAAAATTCAGTCACAGACCTTTTTATCCTCTCAAAGACCGACTGTATCCTAGGCTCTGATTCGAGCTTTGGAGCATTCGCGTCATGGTATGGAGATGTTCCTCACATAATATTCAAGAATGAGGCTATTGACTGGGACTACTACGAAGACAAAGTGGCCTTCTTTGAAAACAAGTACTCAAGCGTCGTACATTACTAACAAAAATTTAACCACATATCATAGCCCCCCGTTAGTTTACTTGTTTTGTTTAGCCCACTCAATATAGCGATCAATTCCCTCCCAAATTGAAACCTTAGGTGAAAACCCAAGACTTTTGGCCAAAGAAATGTCCGCTGGAAAACGCATAACCTCACCCCTACGGGCTTCACCATGAACTATTTTTACGTTAAATTTCTTGGCGATGTGTTCTACAATATCCTTAACTGCTGTATCTTGACCACTGGCAAAGTTGATTGTTTTACCTTTAAGTTGGTTACTATTGAAAACTAGATTATATGCCTCTATTATGTCGCTTATATAGCAATAGTCTCTCTTAGCACTGCCATCGCCGAAAACAGTGAGGTCTTCACCACGCATTGCTTTCCCAACCATGATAGGAATGAGTGCTCCGAACAAACCACTTTTTTGCCTTTCACCATAAAGATTAAACGGTCTGATAATGGTTATGTCCAAATCAAACGATTTAAAATAAGAATAACTAATTCTGTCAGCTGCAGCTTTAGATGCAGCATAAGGACTATTTGGTTTTAGTTCTGCTCCTTCGTTCAACCTCTCCCCTTCTTTGATTGTGTGGCCATCCCCATATACCTCGCAGGTGGAAATCAGAATAAGTCGATTTTTGTATTTTCTAATTGCTTCAAGAACATTATAAGTGCCTAAAATATTCACCTGAAAAAAGGCTAGTGGGTCTTGAAGCGACTCGTCGACATTAATGCGAGCGGCCATGTGAAAAACGACATCATGGCCACGCACACTTTTATCAACAATTTCTTTGTCAGTTACACTTCCCCAAATAAGATTAACTTTATCTAAAACATTGGACAGATTAGCGCGGGAAATTTCAGAATACGTATTTAGCACCGAAACACTGTGGCCATTTTGTAGGAAAAATTCCGCTAAATGACTTCCCTGAAATCCTCCGCCTCCTGTAATCAAGATTTTCATATTAATTAAAAGATACTAGCAATTTTGTTAAGATACCATATTTACAACAAAAAACAAACGAAAATGAACCCCCTTGAGCGTCGAAAAACACTTCCCACAAACCGAGATCGTTATCGACTCTCAAAGTGGGATATTCAGTTCTTTTACTTTATAATGGAAGAGCCATTCTGTGCATTTCGACTAAGAAAAACTAATTAAAATTGAATTCTATGGACAATAAAAACAACCTAACTGGGTTCATTTTGCGTAATATACATCTCTTCATTTTGAGCAGCGCCGTTATGTTATCTATATGCGCCCTAACGATTGTTACACAATTTGATACAACTCGGCTCAATACCTTTGGTCCTGTCGCCCAAATTTATTTTACCGGTATAAAAAACGGCCTCATTGTAGCAATGGTTATACTTCTTATGTCTTTTTTATCTTCTTTACTTTTGGGTAAATATTTTAGCAAGGTCCAATCATATCTGAGACATTTTTACACCTCACTGAGCAACACTAAGAAAAATATTCTCATTCTGGCAATCTGCATAGCATTTACTTTTGCAAGTCACGCTCCAAACATAATGAATGGTTATTTCAATATGGATGATTTTGAAATAATAGGAATTAATCACACCACTTCATTCCGAGAATCATTACTTATTCCACACGGCAACGACCACACGATGCCGCTTTTTATGGCAGAAATGAGAGCGATTGATTCCGTGTTCGGCCTAAATCAAAATGTATACAACGGATTTGTTTTTATTCTTTTCGCGCTTATCCCCTTCTTTACATTCCTTACTTTTAAAAGATTGAGACTTGGCATGTTGAGCTTTACTGTCTTTTTAATAATCTTTAGCGGGGCAACTGGCTGGGCTGACATACTTACTGGTTTTAATATTATGTCTACATACACGCAAATAATATTATTTTTCTCCATAGCATTATGGGCATATGTAGCATGGGCACAAACAAAAGAAAAAAAATATATGGCCTTTTTTACTGCTTCAATTATTTGTGCAGTTACAATTGATTTGCCTGGAATATGGGTTCTTCCTGCAATATTTTTCTTAATGATATGTACCTACTGGATGAAAAATGAAACATTTAAAATAAAGAAAACGGATGTGGGAAATTTTCTAAAAGAAAATAAAACCCCGTTATTGCTTACCAGTGGAATTACTATTGCCTTTGCAATTTTCTTTATCTACACATTCACTGTCATACAGCCAAACACTTTTCTCTCCTCATCAGGATACGGTACAGAAGGGTTTCCTTCACTAGAGAACAGAGACGCGGATTGGAAATTAGCTCCCCTAACAGCTAACTTCTTGTCTTTTTTCACATCTGGGATATCCATACCTCTATTTGCTCCGAATATAGTGAAAATTTTAACCCATCCTGTAGTAAGAGATAGTGCGAAATCTCTTTGGCCGATTGTAGAAATAATAATCTTAGCTGTGAATGCGATACTATTCTGGCTTGCTTTTAGGTACGCAGAGAATAGGGAAAGGAAATTTATTATTTTTTTGATGGTAGGTATGTTTATCACTATCTCCATGGTCATCTTAGCAAGACCAAACCATGAAGCAATTCCTGATTTTGACTATAGATATACTGGGATGCCATTTTATTTTTATTCTATATGTTTAACTCTCTTTGCTTCTTTATTGCTAAAAACAAAAAAAGATTACGCTGTCAAAATTATAATACCAATTGTTATTGTGATTTTTTCTGCTCAACAAGCTTTTAGTTTCCACGCTGTCCGCCTTACAGAAGAGGCGAAATTAAGAAAAGAAGCTATCATAAATTTGGATAAAAATTTATTGTCGGAACTATCTATACTAAGTAAACAAGGGGCTCCTCTGTTGATACCAAATCTCTCTGGTGAAAACATATTTGAACCAATGCCAGGATTTTCACTTGCTAATTACCTAGTTTTTTTCAATAAGAAAATGCCGATACAGCTTATACAAAATAGTGAGATGGCTCAAGATTCTAAAACCCATATTGTTACTACAGTATCAAGTCTCCGTGCCTCAACAAGCAAGGAATTTAAAGAGGCCTTAAAGAAATCTCTTGTTATAAGGTCCTACTACAACTCATTGAGTTTAATGCGCTATGAGACTGTTGTTGTACAGGACACATCCACACAATCAATCACTCTGAATGAAAATAAAGAAATTGTCATACAAAAGAAAGAGTTTGATCCAGAAAAAAAGAACACACTCGGATTTTCTCTCTACACTGATGACACGAAAGGCAACTTGGTACTTTCTTTATCTTTTAAGAATGATTTTGGTATAGAGGAAAAATTGGGGAAAATAAGAGTAGACGATTACACTCCTTATATAGTAAAAGATGGTAAGCGTTTATACCATATTGAAACAAATCTTTTACAACTTTATACTTATTCCCTTTCTGAAAAAATCTCAAATCTTACTCTATATATTCCGGAAACAAAAAAAACTTTTGTGGAGGAGGTATATTTCAGATAAAAGTCCCTTTTATTCCCAGGGTATTGAGATCCTACAGATTCCAATTAAATCTCTCAGTGTATTCCTTGAGACATATTTTCCAGTCTCTCGTTAAGTGCGATGCTTTTTTCTTTAATTCAATATTAATGAGTTTTTCAGAACGCGGACGAAAAGCAAAGAAATTCTCCTTAAAAAAATTTGAATCAACTTCCCGAACCTTTATTTGGTCCGTTAGACCAAAACATTCAAGTAGGAAACGTGCAATATCGGCTCTGCTTCCTCCACCATCACAAGCGCCATGATAAAGCCCATACGCCTCATGGTCAAGAAGGTACCTGATTGATTGAGCAAGGTCGTAGGTATAGCATGGTGTGCCAAATTTATCATTGACCACTGCCACCTCTGTGACTCCTGCCTGGAGTTGTTTTATGATTTTATTTATAAATTTCTTATCTTTCTTAGGACCTCCTCCCATCATCCATCCGGCCCGGATGATGATTGCTTTGGGAAGAGTCTTAGCAATCAATTCACCACCGTACTTTGATTTTCCATAAATACTCAAAGGATTCGGTGTGTCAATTTCCAT
Source organism: Patescibacteria group bacterium (assembly GCA_038057845.1). GTDB lineage: Bacteria > Patescibacteriota > Minisyncoccia > Phycocordibacterales > JAGLPS01 > JBBUCK01. Next base: position 19,432 of record JBBUCK010000041.1, on the reverse strand, counting down.
ATATCCATCCTTTATACCATCAAAAATACCTGCGGTTGAAATATACACGAGAGGAATGTTATGTTCTCTTGCATACTCTGCGACATTTTTGACCCCTCCCATATTTGTGGCATAGGCCTCTTCGGAATTGAGTTCGCAATATTCCATATCAGTCAAAGCTGCCAAATGAATTATGTAATTGGGTTTTATGTTATGAAGATAAGTGGCGACATCTTTAGCAGATGAAACGTCGAGATGCTCTAACCATGAAGTATTGAGGTTAATGTCTGAAGCGTAGACATGGCAGATATCTTTAAAGACCTCAAATACTGCTTCGCCAAGCATACCGCCACTACCAGTTATAACCGTTCTATCACTTTTATGAAGCATGGTGGATTTATAGTAAACCGAGTCTGAACTTTACCATATCTTTTACAGTGTTTAAAATAAGGCTCGGTTTTGACCCAGAAGCAATACCATTTCGCCTTGCATAATGAACTACAGGAAATTGTCTTATTTTAAATCCTTTTTGCCTCGCTTTGAGAATAAGTTCTGCATCAATAAACGCGCCGGAGGGGTTACTTTTGATTTCTATCTCTTGTAAAACCTTTTTCTTAAAGATTTTCATAGAACAATTAATATCTTTGAAATGAGTGAGAAAGAGAATTGAAATTAAAAAATTATGCACAAAGGATTGAAATCGACGAAAGGAGGATACCGCTTTAGTAACGGCATACCCAGCAATTACATCATTCTGTTCAAGAAGTTGCAAATACGGTTCGAAATCAAAGACGTTGTATTGGTTATCCCCATCTGTATACATTACATAATCGTAAGAAGCCTTTTCAAAGCCTTCTTTTAAGGTCGCGCTATAACCCCTATTTTTTTCATGGTGAATAACCCGCACGTGAGGGAACTGCCTTGAGAGCGTATCTGCTACCTCCCCCGTCTTATCTGGGCTACCATCTTCTATAATGACAATTTCATATAGAGAAGTATGTTTTTCAAGAAATTTTGATACATTAGGAATAAGTTCTGGGAGATTAAGCGCATCATTATATGCCGGACAAAAAAAGGAAATGCTTGATAATTTGAAAATATCTTTATTCATCTTATTTCCGTACAAAGTGACTTTTCAGCCAAAAGGTTACTATTTTAAAAATAATTTTAATACCGTGTTTGTAACTTATTTTTTTCCCCTCTTTTGTACTGCGGGGTGTGTACGACACTGGTACCTCAACAATACGATACCCCTCAGCAAGTAAGCGAGTCAAAAAAATCATTTCGGAATCAAAACCCCCGGCTTGAAAATAGCTAAATGTAGCTCTAGGGAAAAGCTTATAACACATGAGTGTATCTGTAAGAGAAGCGCCATACAGAACATTTATGAGTTTGGTTATTGATAAAGAACCGAGCCGGTGAAAAAACAAGCTTTCGTGGTCCTTTCTACCATGTAATTCTCTAGACCCCATAACAGCTATTTTTGCATCTCTGGGAAATTTTTTAAGTGCCTCTAACAAAAGAGGGATCTCTTCAGGTTTGCATTCAAGGTCTGCGTCTTGAATGATTGCAAAATCTCCAGTTGCTGCCTCTATCCCCGCCTTAACCGCACTTCCCTTTCCGACGTTTTTTAGAAGATTAATTACTTTAATTTTTGACGAAAAACTGTTCAGCACAGAAGCTGTATTATCGGCAGAGCCGTCATTAACCGCAATAACCTCTATCTCCCAGCCAGGAAATTTAGTAGCAAGAATACGCTCTGTGACAATTCCAACTGTCCGTTCCTCATTGAATACTGGAATAATGATTGATAACTTAGGAATGTTCATCTTTAAATATTTATTTTTCCCCCGTTTTATTTCTCATTTCTTAAGAGATTTGTTTAGTAGGCTTTTTCTTAATACGCTCCCAAGAAAAAGAAAAACCGACATAAGCTATGGCGAAAATTATTGGTTCAACGGGCATACGAAATCTAGCATTTACTGCCAATCCGTTTATCATTGTTGTGAGCATGAAATAAAGGACAATTATGGTGACGAACAGTAAGCGCGGTGAGAAAAGTTTAAGGTGCCAGAGTTTATATAAACCTAGGCCAAAAAATACTGTTACAACAATCCCAAATAATCTGGCGAAGAACACAAAGGCCATAGGGGTACGCATATACGGCCAAACTACTTTAGCAAATTCTACTGGTGAACTCAAGAACAAGAGCAATGCTGGTTTTCCAAGATTTGCATCTTGTTTAACCCCAGCGTTTTGTAAAAATGTCAGCATGCCGTCATGAGTAAAGAAAGTGACAGAGTTTAATATCGAAAGTTTAATCAGAGCTAAGGGGTGACGCAATATTTCAGTTAAAGCTTCTCCTAAAAGAGATTCTGGCGTATCAAAGAAAATATCTGCAGCTTTAAGTGGTAATTTTTGTTGTTCCAGGGCAAAGCTTGTTTGATTCTCTATAGCAAGAACTGAAGGTAATAAAACTTCATAGAGATTAAATGGCACTTGTGATCCCAGATTAATCATATTGAAAGTCTGGTAATTTCTATACAGCCACGGTGCTAAAACTATAAAAAATATCAGAGAAAAAGAGGCAAGTTTTAACATAATGTCTCTACGCAACTCATTTCTAAAGTGCCATAATGCAAAAACAATTGCCACTACTACAATGTATTGGACGGTTGGTTTGGTAAGAGTAGCTAATCCAAGAAATAGTCCAGACCAAACAGCAAGTCGAGTTGATGGGGTTTTCAAAAAATTAAGAAATAAAATAAGAAAAATCCAAAAAACCAGTATAAATAATGTCTCGGTATAAAAAGAGAAAGAAAATAGCATTTGATAAGGAACTATGGCAAGTAATATACCGACAACAAGTGGTGCATGGTCAAACAGAGGATGGGATGGTAACACAAGACGCGTAAGATGCATTCCTATGAGAGGAGTTAGAGCAGCGAGCAGAAGCTGAATCATCGCAGTCGCAGCATAGCTTTGAGTTGCCCATAAAAGAAAAGCTAGAAAAAAAGGATACATCGGCACTCCGTAAGAATACTCAAAAAAAGGAGGGGTCGGATTTATGCTAAAACCATTACCAAGAAGTAAGTTTTTACTTAATTCAAAATAACCATCTTGACCATGTATTGTGTTTATTAAATTCCCCCCGTTAGCGTTGAGACAGATAAAGAAAAAAACCAACCGTGCGATAACGGCAACAAAAAAAACAGCGAACTCTATTTTGTGCTGTTTAAAAAATTTTAGCATGTGCGAATACAACATAACGATACACTACTAAATTCCATACGGCAATAATACCGGCAGAAAATACCTGTGCCAACATATATGGAATATGTAAAATATCAACAAAAGAAAACATGAGTCCTCCATTTGCAATTATATTAAACAGTGTGATGACAATAAACAAAGCGAACTGGTAGTGTGCCCGATGTGTAGATTTGTCACGAAATGTTATAAGTTTTTGAGCAAGAAAACTCACAATAATTGAAATCATAAAAGCAAAGGTTGAAGCAGTTAAATACCATAAATGAAAATAATTTTTAAATATAAAAAGAAGTGTTAAGCTCGTCGTAAAGGCTAAAAGACCAGAAAAGAGATAACGTGCCAAGAATAATAACCGCACCTTATAAGAAAAGGGAGGATTGCCACTGGTCCGCTCCATAAAAGAAACAATTTCCTCTGCTCGTCGATTCCATGTGAATTGCAAAACTTTTACATAAGCCCGTTCGGCCCGTTTTTGGGCTTCTTCCGACTCTGTCACTGCTTTCTTTATTCCCTCGGCAAAAGACTTGGCATTATCAGCTTCAACAAAAAAAACCTCTGCCTCTGTGACAATCTCTTCTATTGATGGAATCCTTGAAGCGACTATTGGAACGCCACTGGCCATATATTCAAAAAGCTTCATGGGGGAGGTGTAATAAAGAGAAACTTTTTGTCTCCCTGTATTGGGAAGAACGAGAACATCGGCGGAATTGAGCCACAAAGGTATTTTGGCATGCGGCTGAAATGGGACAAAAAACACTCTCTTATCGTTAGCTTCGGGTATTTCTTTTTTGCATCTGTCTACATCTTCTTTTGCTCCACCAACAAGATAGACCAGAGTATCGGGAGATAGTATAGAAACTGACTGTAAAAGAGAGTCTACCCCTTTCCATCCAAAAAGCTGGCCAGTGTACATGACAATTTTTTTATCTAGGGGTATCCCAAGTTCTTTTCTAACTTCTATTTTCGGTTTTTCTATATGAAATTCCATTACATCAGTACCATTTGGCCAATAAATAATGCGCTTTGACAAAATTCCAAATTTTTCTGCGAGTTCTTTTATTTTCCATTTAGTTTGAACAGCAAATCCAAAGGATTTTTTCATAACTCTTTGGTACATAAAATTATTCCCTGGGAAATGATGAATATCATAAAAAACCCTAACGGGGAAAAAAGAAACAAAATATAGAGGTATATAATCATGAGAAAAAATGATTATATTATGTAATTCTCGTCTATATTTGATGATGATAAATAGTGTAGCTAAAAACGAAAAGGTGAATGATTGTAAAATAAATGCTGGCTTAGCTAAAATTCCAAATGAAACAAAATCTATGCATGGTATTTTAAATATTCGAAAATTATTTTTTACATTGTAATAACTAAAAGTGTCGTCCGTATCTTTTATCCAAAGACGTGGAGCGATAACGTCGACTTCGTAGCCATGATTAACAAAAGCTGAGCAAATTTTGACTGTGGCCAAACCATGAGCTTTTTCCGTCGGAAATCTGGTACTGGTAAAATATATTATTTTCTTAGTGGTTGGCATTATTTTACGGCATAAATATAATAGCCGGAGGTCGTGCTCCTATTTTCAGTTTTCAGTAACCAATCTAAAAATTCCGCGAGAGGGTCTATGATAAACCGTATACGATGCTGTAATGGTAAGAAAAAAAACAGAGCCTTAAAATAACCACCCCTTTTCACAAATTCTACTTTTGAAAAATCCTTAAATAATATCTCTATTGTGTCATCAAAAAACCTCCAATAATCAGGATAATGCCCTACTCGTGCATGATAAGGATAGATTGAGGGTACATATACAAATACTTTTCCACCCCTTTTTAATATTCTATATATTTCTCCCAAGGCGATAGTTGGATTAGCAATGTGTTCCAAAACTGAGCAACAAATAGCTGCGTCAATCGACCCATTTTCTAATGGTATTTTGTGTATATCACCCACTACATCAGCCCCCGTAGAGCCGTCATAGTCCATAGTTCTATAGTCACAATTACCAAATAGGTGTTTGTATTCTGACAACCATTTAGTGAAACGCTCTCCACCACCAATATCTAACACTATTTTTTCTTTTGCGATTTCAGCAATTTTTTCATCTATAAATTTTTTATATTTACCTCTTTCCATTTCATTTTTACTAAATAGCGCGATAACACCCAAACTAATCTTTCAAAATCAAGTTTCTTCACCGAAAACTCCTATAAATATTGAGTCTAGTAAAGCCCTTTTTGGTCATAAAGTAATAACGATTATAGCAAATTTAGTGATATACTTGAAGCCAAAATAATGAAGTTTTTGTATATAAACACAGGGAATAAATACCCCCCTGATAAACACCTTGTAGACGGCCTTAGAGAAAACGGGCAGGAGGTTTTTGAGCTAATTGAGAACGAACAAGGACTAAGTAAATATATTAATTTCACGCATCGTTTTTGGAAAAATAAATACTCCTTTGACGTTATTATTGTGGGCTACGGTTTGCCTTTTTTGGTGCCTATTGTCCGATTTATGTCACTCCAAAAAATAATCTTCAATGCAGTCTCCTCGCAGTATGAAGCTAATATAATATCCCGAAGCACCGATGGTCCATGGTCATTAATTGCACTAAAGTGGTGGCTTGTAGATTTCATTTCATTTCACTTTTCATCTAAGATTCTCCTTGAGAGCAATGCACAAATTAACTTTGTTCGTAAATATTTTCTTGTCTCAAAAAATAAACTTATACTTTCATGGATGGGAGTTGATGAAGAAGTATTCTTTCGTGATTCTAATATAGAGAAAAACCAAAAATTTACGGCACTTTTTAGAGGAAGATTTCTTCCGGAATCCGGAATACTTACAGTTATAGAAGCGGCAAAAAAACTGGAAGATAAAGATGTGCAATTTCTTATTATCGGCCACGGCTTTATGTACAGAGAAGTAAATGCGCTAATGGAAAAACTTGCGCCCAAAAATATTGAAATGATTAACGAAAAACTCCCTATTGAGAAGCTCCGTGAAAAAATGCTTCAGTGCCACATTTCTTTAGGTCAACTTGCAGACCACCCGAGACTTTCCCGTACTCTTCCGTGTAAACTCTTTGAAAGTTTGGCACTGGGCCTTCCCTACCTTACCGGCAGAAATGCGGGGGTACTTGAGCTTTTAAAAGAAAATGAAACATGCTTTGCAGTTCTACCAGGCAATGCTGATGACTTAGCTCAAAAAATTCTCTTCCTCAAAAACAATCCTGACACACTTGAAAAAATAGCTTTACAGGGTCGAGAGCTCTATAAAGAAAAACTTACTTCCAGACAATTAGCTAAGGAATTTGTTATGGATTGCTTCAATAAATAAATGAAAATCTTTGTTGTAGGAACAATAGATAACAGGGGTGGCGCTGCTGGAGTGTCGTGGGAGCTTAGAAAGAGGTTAAAGGCTGATGGGCATGAGGTAACAACTTTTGTACGCTATAAATACTCAAATGAGCCTGACGTATTCGCTATTCCTCGCAAGCGCTATCAAGACTGGCTCGTTAAACTTTTTGCAAATGACCTCATGTTTGCGGGAACTGACTACCTTCTTGGAACAAAAGAATTCAAGGAGGCGGATATTATTCATTGTCACAATCTCCATAGTAACTTTTTTGACCTAAGGACTCTTCAAAAGATGTCGCTTGAAAAACCTGTAGTATGGACACTTCACGATATATGGGCATTTACTGGCTTTGCAAGCGATAGTTTTACTCTCAAAAACCCAAACAAAAAAAAGTTCCTGCTTTTTCTTTGGGACAATACCGAACACCTTCTCCGTATAAAAAAGAAGATATACGAAAAATCAAAACTCTATATTGTGACTGTATCAGAGTGGCTTAAAAAAGAGGTTCTAAAAAGTATTCTCGGCAAACAATCCGTCACACGTATTTATAACGGCATTGATACAGAAATATTCAAACCTTATGACAAAATCCTTGCGAGAAAAGAACTTGGACTACCACTTGATAAAAAGATTGTTGCGCTCGGAATAAAGGGATCGGAAGATTCAAATAAAATTATTGACGATTATGTGGGCAATAATGATATTTTTTTTATAGAAATAGGACATTCACACATTAAAACGGAAAACAAAAATTTTAGAAATTTTCCTTACACAGAAGAAAAGAAACTTCTTCGCCAATACCTTTCAGCAGCCGATGTTTTTTTCTATCCAACAAAGGGTGACACCTTCGGCCTTATAAGCGCCGAGGCCCTTTCCTGCGGTACACCTGTTGTTACGTACAGTACCGATGCTCTTCCAGAGATTGTACTGCATAAAATTGTTGGTTATGTCGCGGAGTATGGAAACATAGAAAGCGCAAAAACAGGTATCGAGTATATTTTACATCTCTCAAAAGCTGACTATGAGCTCATGAGTAAAAAAGCAAGAGAAAGAATAGTGAACAATTTCTCTTCCAAAAAAATGTATGAGGAGTATCTTGCACTCTATAAAAAAATTCTTGAAAAGGAAAATTAAACTTTTGTTACTTTAATAACAAATGAAAGACCGAACAGATTTGGGAAAAGAGTAGCAAAAAAGCGAGTAATCAATCCAACTACCGGAACGTGCTCAAAAAATGTATTTGATTTGAGTTGATCAACAATAAGCCCGTGTTTTGAAAGCATTGAAACCAATATGCCGTAATTAAACCAATAGACATGTCCTTTTTTAGGGCTGTTGTTTTCAGGCACAGAACCAAAAAGAACCTGGAGTCTTGCAGGAAGAGAGCTGAAGTTTGGTACACCGACGATAAGATTCTTTTTTGAAACTCGTGTTGCCTCTCCGAGTACAAATTCCGGATCATAGAGATGTTCCAGAATATCGAGCATTACAACTGTGTCAAAACTGTTATCTGGAAATGGAAGCCTTTCGTTTCCAAAGTCGAAAACTTGTGTATCAAGACCCTTGGCATTCGCTTTCCTTACACCCTCTTCCGCTAAATCAAGGCCTCTCCCTATGACGCCTTTTTGACGTAGGAGGGCAAGGAGCAAACCGTCGCCTGAACCAAGGTCAAGAACCGTCCCAGAATCAATCATGGAGAGCGCGGCTCTGTGCCGAAATTGAAGCGCTTGATCTTCCCTTTGCCACCTCTTATTTTCAAATTGTTTTACGTCCATCCCGATAGTGTTTAATTTGGTAATATGGCTATCTCTCATTTTAATACTTCCTGCACAGTACAAACAACAACATAAACATAATAAAACTGTTAACACTATCGGGATCCATACCTTTACGATAAGGCCGAGGCCAGCTTTATAGCAAGACCTTTGAGGGAATGATGTTCGATAACAACTTTACGAAGTGTATTCCCCTGCTTTATTTTTTCATCTAGTGAAAGAGTAAGTAGGTGCTCAAGCTTTTGAGCAAGACCATTTGCATCATTCTCTTCAAAAATGAACTTCTGGTCAACAATATCAACCAGATTTTTGTTCGAGGCAAGAGTAAGTGACTCACATGCCATAGCTTCAAATATAGTTTTATCATACATACCACTCGATGAGAGGTTTACAAAAATCTCATGACTGTTATATACCCTTACAGTTTCTGTATTCGGAATACCTTTATGAAAAAATACTGAACTAAGAAGTCCTGATTCCTCGACAATTTTTTTGAGACTCTCCTCATATTCATGGTCTTTTGGAAGAGGGTCACCATATATGGTCGCGGTAAACAGAATATTTTTTTGCTTTAAAAGCTTAAGAGCTTCAACAAGTATGTGAGGTTTTTTTACGAAAGCGATGCGTGCCAGAAAAAGTATCGAGTTCGGCGTCTTTGCTACTCCAGTGTCTTTCTGAAAGATGTCAGTATTAATACCAACTGGCATAAGTATCGTATTCACAAATTTGGCTGTATATGAATACTTGGAGGTACAAAAGACTTTGTCACACAAAAAAACTGCTATATTCGTAAGAATATTACCAGCATGATGGTTTCTCCAGAGTGTTATCTTTTTTCCAAGCAGTTTCCACAATAACGAGCCCAAAAGGATATACTCTTGGTTCATATGCACAAAAACAGCATCGTAGTTTTTACGCTCCTGCCATACGTATGCGTAGAAACGTATGATGTATGTAAAACGGGATACAGTATTTTCCTTCCCAAGTGACAAGACTGTTATGTTTTCTGGAAGAGTGTACTCCCCTTTTTGCAAACAGATAACGGTTAGTTGCTCGAAATGCTTCGCAAATTCAATAAGCCATCCGTGGAAAAAACCGAGGATAGGGTCATTTTTGTCTATTTTTTGTGTAAGTATCAGAATTTTCATTATCTTGCTAATCCCAATAAAGCGCTTTTATAATCTAAAAGATACTCTTCTTTGGAAATAATATAGAGTAGTCGACTGGGATTGGGATTGCCCAAGACATCAAGAATCTTTTGGGCAACACTTGAAGCAGAATGGTCGGCTATAGTAGCGCCCACTTCGGAGGCAATGCCAACATCGGTTGAAACAATTGGAGTATTGCATGCGGCTGCTTCAGCAAAAATGAGGCCGTATCCTTCATATAAAGAGGTATTTAAAAGTAAATTGGTTGTTTTATAGTAAGAAATCAATGTTTCAAAACCTATCCATGGTTCAAAGATAATACTCTCTGACAACTTATATGCTTTTACTTTAAGCCTTAAATTATCCCATTCAGGTCCAGAACCAACAATGATAAGACCTGCGCGGGGTAGCTTCTCTAGTACCTGTATGAAGGCGTCAATAGCGAGAGAAATGTTTTTTTCTTTGGCAAACCGAGTCGCCATAAGAATTATGTGCGAAAATTGAGAATATTTTTCCTTCAAATCTAATGTGATTTGAGTATTCTCAATACTTAACACATCGACAAAAATCGGCAGAACAATGGGGGAAGCTTTTAGCTTGTAGCTTGTAGCTTGCAGAGAGGACTTTATACGATCGGATACCACTCTAATTCCATCAGCTTTCGGTAAAAGAAAGTCTGCTAAAAAAACTCGGATTCTGTTTAAAACATTTCCCTTAACAAAGTATGGACTCAAAAAATCAGTATGAATCTGAATATTTAATTTACTGCCGATTAGCCGCGATAGTATCCACGCGCAAAAACCTGTTTCAAAGGGATCTTGAGCAGTTACGAGCCAGCTTGTAGCTTGTAGCTTGTAGCTTGTAGCAAAGAGTTGTTTGCCGAGACGAATAGCATCGAAAATATACAACCATTGATTAAAGGAGTTTGTTGGGTACGCCCACACATTGTCGGACAATTGAACGAGTTGCAAATCGTGTCCCTTTTTTGAAAAAACAATAATATGCAATGAATCAAATAGCTGTCCGTATTCAATCATCCGTGCGCGCACTGCACTTGTCTCCTGCCATATATTTCTGTCTGTGCTTATTGAGATAATGTTCATATGCCTAATGCGTCAATTGTTTCATTTATCATACGGCTATAAGTAAATGTCTGGGATTTTTCGAATGCTTGATTAACGATCTCGGATGTATCAAATTCAGAAAGAACACGAATCAAAGTATCAGTAAACGCTTTTTTGTCATTATAGCTAAGAAGTATTCCTGATATCCCATCTCTTATCAATTCTTTATTTCCTGGGATGTTGGTTGTAACTACAGGAGTATGTAATGACATCGCTTCAATAAGCTGATGGGAAAGCCCTTCGTAGCCAGTATTAAGTGCAAATACGTCAGAAGCTTTAATGTATTGGAGTAGTGTTATACGCGGAAGAGTGCCAAGAAAATGTATGTATTCTGAAGCATTATGTTTTTCTACTAAAGTCTTCAGAAATGGCTGTTCAGGACCCTCACCGACAATGTATAAAAAGGCATCAGGTACCTCTCTGCGTAAATCAGGCATAATCTCAATAAGCATATCAAAACCTTTCCAAGGGACGAATCGACCCGCAGAAAGAATAACTTTCCCTTGAAAATTAAGTTTTTTACGAAGTTCGTCTTTACTCTCTGGAACAAGAGTCAAAGTATAAGACGTGTATGTATTACTGTCAGAAACTGAATTGAGAGAAAAAGCATTATGTATTACTTTTACATTTATTTTCCTTCCCCAAACCTGCACAATACTTGCAAGATACCGACTTGGAACAATTACTGTTTCTGCATGTTGCGCAACATAGGTTTGTATCTTCTTTAACATTCGCACAGACAACGGATATGCATCATATTTTTTGACAAACTCGTCGAGGGTATCCTTAACTCCAAATCGCGCAACACCCTGCTCCCAAGCATAATCTCCTCCCAAACGAAGAAGGAAACGTTTTCTAAGCAGTCGTGCGGCCCATAAAGCCGGTAGACCAACGCTTACCGGGTCTTGGGCATAAATAATATCTACCTCTCTGCCTTGCGAAAGCGTTTTAAAAAAATAAGCAAGGTGTCGTATTACCTTCGGCAGATGCCGCACTGCACCAAATGTAAGTACCATTACTTCAATGCCGTGTTTTGGCAATTCGTCCGCAAGTAGTTTTGAATATGTGGCAGGTCCCCCTATATCGGGTGGATATATTCCTGTAGCAATGAGAATTTTTTTAGGTGTCATATACGGTTAAATAACGTATTGAAAACTTTTTCTTTCATATCACGGGCAACTTTGTCCCATTCGTACTTTTCAAATACAAGTCCCTGTCCGTTTTTAATAATTTCTTCTGTCTTTTTTTTATCAGAAAGATACAACTCGACTGCACGCGCAATCCCTTTGGGGTCCTTTGGGTTCACGGCGCGACCGGTTGGTAATTTATTTGGATTCCTCTCTGGATCAAAAAGAAAGTCGGCGATTCCTCCTTCTTGAGTCGCGATAACAGGAAGCCCTGCTGCCATTGCTTCCACAAAAGAATTACCCATCCCTTCGGAGAGCGACGGGCGTACAAAAATATCGGAGACATGCAAATACTGCGGCATTGAGGCATGAGGCACAAAGCCCAAAAATTGCACCCGTCCCTCCAATTTCAAATCGACAATCTTCCTCCTAAGAGCCGCTTCCTCATACCCCTGACCAAGAATAAGTAATTTAATATTCTCAGGCAAAAATTGAAGCGCGGCAATAATATCACCGACCGCGTTTTTAACCACGAGACGAGAGGTGGTAATCAAAAAAACATCTCCTTCGTTCTTGTTCAATTGTTTCTTCAATGCTGTTTCCTCCTCCGCGAACTTCCTTGTTGAAAATAAATCACAATCAACCGCATTTGGCACGACTGTAATAGGACATTTCGCATTCATATCTTTTGCCCAGTTAGCCAAATAATTTGAAATCGTCTGAATGGCATCGGCGCGAGTAAAGATCATTTTAAAGAGCGGATAGAGTGGAAGAGCGCGACGTTTGATGTATGGAATCGGATCACCTTCCTGAAGAGTAAGAATAAATGGAATATCCAGATGAGTCAGCTTGAAAAATAAAGCCGCGAATGAATTGTAGGTGGCCATTATTGACCAGATTGCGTCATATTTTTTCACCCTTGAAAGAGAGACAGCCTTGAAAAACCCAGTAAACATCAAGGCATACTTATTCAGATGTAAATGCCAAGGAAGAGAGTCAGATGACTGTTTCTGCCGTGATGACCAGCCGACTCGATAAACATTGATGTTGCCAATCTTTTCCACTGCCGGAAGTTTTGAATCAAGACGCAAAGTAATCATGTCAAATTCAATTTCTTTTGGAGAAATTCGATCTGTTATTTCTTTGATGGCAACTTCCGCTCCGCCGATAAAACGGGGATAGTAGACGAGCGAAAATATAAGTATTCTTTTCATGGATTTTCTTAACGAGTTTTAACGAGTTTTAGACCTGCCCGCCATAATTTTCGACCATACAGACGCCACTATTAAGGCAGTGGTAAAATTAATATACTTTTGTGCTGTTACGTTATTCATATGTTCAAAAATTAAGGCGGGTTAAGTAAATTATAGTCGCTTCACTCCTTAATTTCCTAAATAATTTCTATCTCATCCGCTTCCGTTTTTTGTTTTTTAGGTAAGAAAAAAAGTGAAATAAGAGGAATGCCGATAAGAGCCAGAAGACCGGAAATCCAAGGTGAAAATGCGCTCCCTTTTGCTGTTTCCGCTGCCGCCAAAATTTCGCTTGTTGTTCCAAGGACCCCGAAAGCGTTAGGCGCCATATTAGCAGATTTTGGAGGTAAAATGTATTCTTCCTTCTTTGTTTCCTCTTTTCTAACAGAGGATGCGAGTGAAGATTTTTGCACTATTTCTTCTTGAACAGAAACAATGGCGAGAGATGCCGATGCAGGCATGCCATTGGGATAATAAAGCAAGACATCTGCCAACGTGTTAGAAGTGATACCAGTCACTTCACCTGCAAATTTAATTTTTGCTCCCGCTCCAACAAATGTATACTCCGGAATAATGAATGTAACATCGGGAGCATGAATACTCCAAAAAGAGAGGTCGAGTTCGTAATGTGATTGATTATGCAGTTCAACAAGCAAAGACTGCGAATCTCCAACCGAAGAAATGATTATATTCGCCGGAATGGCCTCAACAGTTACTCGATCAGAAGCCGAATATTGTCCTGACGAAGCGTTAAGTGTGACGATGTATATACCAGGGTAGCGGTACGTATGAGACACTGTTTTCCCTTCCGCCGTGCTTCCATCGCCAAAATTCCATAAAATACGGGCGTTTTCAATCGGCTCTTTTTTAAGACCCCATACTTTTCCAGAAAATATAATGTTTCCTCCAACAGTTGCAATTCGTTTTTTCTCCCCCGCCGAAGCGATAATCTGCGGTTCTACAGGAAATGATGAACTGCTCCCTGTGCTACTCGAAGAGGTGCTGGTTGTGCTTGAAGTATTTGCAGGAGGAGTCTCCTGTGGAGAGGGGTCGGTGGTTGGTGCGAACGGAGAGACACTGACAGTCCCTGGAGTGGGAAGAGCGCTCTTCCATAAGCCGTTAATCTTCTGGAGCGAATTGCCGTCATCTTTTGCTCCCCATGTCGAGTCATAAGTTACCGTCTCGAGAACGTTATCATTACTATCAATAAGTGAGACGGTGTCACTTGTGTTGGCCAAATCAACGAGTGTATCAATGACTGTCCCCGTGTAGCCCGGATGTTCGGAGAGAAAGACTGCGGCATTATCCGCAAAGATGGCATATGAGCCACCCGGAATCACGAGAGAGCCTTGACCGCCGTTTTTTGGTGGGGCATTCAGACCATGTTTTGAGGTTGCTCCATCATCGAATTTGAAGCCGGTAAGGTCTATTGCCCCGTTTCCATCATTTAAAATTTCTACCCATTCCCTATCTGTATCCGAGCCGTCAAGGTCGTACATGATTTCGTCGATAACAACCGCCGCAGAGACGGTTGTGAAAAAAGTTACAGGAACAAAAAATATAAAGGCCATTAAGCCTTTGTTTAGACTTCGACTCGCGTGCCATGTCCGCATCAAAACGTGGCCACGGCGCCACTCGCTCGTCGAAATAAAAAGTTTACTAAGAAACCTCATTTAAAAAATATTTATCTACGTGTAACATTTTTACTTGGGAACCTCTAAGATTTTTTTGAGTGTTGATTCGGAGATTTCCTTAGGATTATTTAGAGTATTTGAAACTAAAGTTTCCTTTTTTTCTACAAGCTCTTCTTTTTTCACTTCCTGCTTTGGTTCTAGAGACTCCTCTTTTTTACTTCCACCGTGTGATTGTAAAACATCTGCAAGAGCAGCTTTGAGTTCCGAGAGATTTTTCTCACTTGGACCTTTTTGTTCCCTCCTTTTCTTAGGATCATCAACTCTAAGATTTTTAAGAGAGACTGGTGTTTGAGAGACCTGAGGAGCAGTAATTGGTTTTTCTTCCCGCTCGTAAGAGCGCTGCTTGAAGCGAGTCTCGTCCTCTGCGGGAGGCTTGCTCGCCTCGCTACCGCTCTGGCGAAGCGGGCCGCCGAAGGCGAGCCTCGCAAGATGCGGGCCTTCGGCGGCTTTTTTCACCGCTACTTCGACCACCGCCTTCCCTGTTTCATCAAAAGCAATTGCCTTGAAAGGATTCTGTGTGGTCGGTAAAGGGGTCGCCGGCACAAAGGGCTTAGGATGGTTTTTTACAATCTCTTTCTGTGAAGAAAACGGCCGCTCCTCATTACTCCTTTTCTCCTCTTTTTTGATGGGCGCATGCCAATCCCTGATATATTCCTCAATAACAGCGCGTGAACGAGCATAGATTTTTCGAGAAGATTCAATAATTTGATCTTTGGAAGACATAGTAGGAGTTTCAATCGGAGGAAGCGATGTCGCGGAAAATGGATGAGATGTGACACCATCAATCATAAGTTTGAGATAAATTTGAGTAAATCCCAAATTTACCAGATCTTCGGCGGTAAACTCCGGAGCGAATTCCTTTTCCAGCACTTCCGCGTCATACGCGCCAACGCGAAACATAATCATTGTTCCAACGTTGCCAAAAACAGCCGCGCGCACCTCCTCGGACATTTGCTCTATATACTGATGCGCCATCGTGAGATTGAGCTTATATTTCCGCGCCTCGGAAAGAATATCGGCAAACGATTCATTGGCAAAAGATTGAAACTCGTCAACAAAAAGATAGAATGGCGGGAGTTTATTCAGCTCCTTTTCGCTCGTATCGGCTCTTGACATTGCCCCGAGATAAATTTTGGTAATCAACATACTTCCCAAAAGATTTGCATTTGCTTCCCCGACACGGCCTTTGGAGAGGTTGATAATGAGTATTTTTCGCTCGTCTATAACTTTTCTTAAATCAAAGGTTGATTTCGGTTGACCGATGATATTTCGAACAAGCGGGTTCGCGATGAATTGTCCAATCTTGTTTTGAATGGCGGCACCGGCTTCTTGCATGTATCGGTCACCGTACTTGGCAAATTCATCAGTCCAAAATGCTTTAACGGAAGGGTCGGTAATATTGTTAACCACCTTATTGCGATAATCCTTATCGGCAAGCATACGGTTGACACCGATAAGTGTTGAATCCGGATATTCGAGCAATGCGAGCAGAATATTATTCAAAATGTATTCCATACGGGCAGACCAAGCATCCACCCAGATTTTTTTAAACGCGCTCATAAGACCGTTAGCAACAAGATGGCGTTTGTCTGCTCCAACATCTTCCATCACATTAAAAGAAATAGGGAAGTCAGTATCAAAAGGGGCAAAATATATAACATCTTGAATTCGAGATGCAGGCACATATTCCAAGAGGAGTTCAGCTGTTTTGCCATGAGGGTCAATAAACGCCATACCTTCGCCATTCTGAATATCTTGAACAGCCATGTTCTCAAGCAAGGTTGATTTTCCCATTCCAGTTTTTCCAATAACATAGACGTGACGGGAACGGTCTTTGGTTTTTATGCCAAATTTTTGCTTCTTTCCGCGAGAATCGGTCTCGGCGAAATATACGATTTTATTTTCATCGTGCATAAAGGAAATTCACTCAAATTATACAATTTTAAAGCTTAAAAACAAAACCCAAAGTAAATCAGTCCTACTGCACTTCAAGTGCCTCTCTTGTGTATGTGTTCACAATGTCCTCCACCCGCCTAAATTTTGCGAAGCAAAACTTAGGTGGGCAAGGCATCCAGCCTAATTAGGAAGAAGTGCTTCTTTTGTGTAAGTATTTGCCGCATCCTTCACCCGCTAAAATTTTGCGAAGCAAAACTTAGGCGGGCAAGACATCCATTAATTAGGAAGTAAAGCATCTTCAGTATAAGTATTAGCAGCATCCCAGAGCATCCAGCTGGTTAGTCCTGCATCATACGTTGCTTGTATTTGCGCGCGCACCATTTCCTTCGTATACACCGCTCCCAAATCAAAATCCTGAAGCCAAGGTCGAATTTTCTGCGAGGTTGTGCTTGCGCGCGTTACCGCCGAATCAAGGGAGAACTTCACGACTTCGTATGGGTGTGCCGCTGGATTTTGCAGATTAAGAAAAGTTTTGGGGTAATGGGAAGGATAGACCATCGGCGCAATATAGTCAAAATAAGGAAGCGCGCGCTCGAGTACTTGTCCGATATTAAGGTCATCCGTATTAGTCGTCGTCATACCAAAGAGGTCGGCAGAAATGACAACGCCAGTTCCCGCAAGATGGTCTTTAAGATACGAGAAAAATTCCTCAAGAACATGCGCCTTTCCAAAATCAGGGTCGGTGAGCAAGCGTTCTTCGCTTAAGGGATAATAAATATCATTCATGTTTCCGTCCGATGGAAACCGAATGTAGTCAAAATTAAGTTCGTCAAAGCCCGCTTTGTAAGAGCTTATGCCAAGTGCAACAATGTAATCCCAAAATTCACTTGCGCCAACATCAATGAAACTTAAACCCTTAAAATCTTTCCAGACAGTTTTATCTTTCTTTTGCACTGCCAAATCAGGGCGGGCATTCGCCATTTGAGGGTCTTGGAAAACTGTAATTCTGCCAATAACATAAATGCCTTTGGCATGAAGAGAAGCGATGAATTCACGCATATCGGGAACAAAACATCCTTTTTTAAGAAGTTTATCAAAACGACTGTCACCCGTCGCAAAGGAAATAGAGCCACTATAGTCCTTTATGTCGATGACAACAGCATTGAGTTCTGTGTCTTCAATAAGAGGGACAATAGAATCACGAAAAGAGGAAGCACTGGCGGCACATGCCGACATATATACAGCCTTAACCGCTTCAGGAATTTTTACATGAGTAGCAATAAATTCTTTTTTCTTTTCCACGAGAGAAAAATCTAAAATAGTATTCTCTCCTACATAGGAAAAAGAGAATAGTTGCGACATTCCAAGATAAAGGAGTACCAGAAACCCTATAGGTACAAAACCTAGGATAATATAAAACCCCTTAGAAATTCTGGGACGATTCATGCTTGGTGGTATCTATATTTTCTGAATTTTTTGGTGGAGTAATATCAGAAATCAAAGGAGATACTCCCGATACGGGAGAATGAACTATTTTTGGCTTTCTTCGAAACGCGCGTTTTTTCTCTGCTAATTCTGCCAGAGAATTCTCTACAAACGCTCCCTCTTGTTCCTTTTTAGGAGAACGAAGTTTGATTGATTTTTTGAAATCACGAAATAAAAAAGAAATGAGAGCAATAGCAAGTCCAATTAGCGCATAGAGAAACGTGTCCACACTGCTTGGAAAACCCAAGTGTGGCATAGTAGCAACAAGAATCCCACCGATAAAAATAAGACGTTGAGCAATCATTTCTTCATTGATGCTTTAGTATAACCCCTTGAAGTTCCCTAGTCTAGAAAATTAGAGCTTGTAGTGAGTAGCTTGTAGCTTATAGGAAAATAAAAAAAGAAAATATCAGCAGAAAGGGGAGAAATTACAAGGTAATTAGGTTTTCAGACACCTTGTAGATATCCCCTGCTCCAAGAGTCACTATAACGTCTTTTTCTCCCTTACTCTTTGAGAGCGTGGAAACAATATCCTTAAATACAGGAATATAGAGAACATTTTTATTGAAATCAGAAATTTTTTTCACAAGATGCTCTGCTGAAATACTGTAATCATTTAGCTCTCGGGCAGCATAAATATCTAAAACAATAATATGCTCGGCAACAGAAAGAGCTTGTGCAAAATCATCCAAAAGTAATTTTGTACGCGAATATAAATGGGGTTGGAAAACAACTGTAATTTCCTTACTGGGAAAACTTTCCCGTGCGGCCGCAATGGTTGCGGCAATTTCTGTTGGATGATGAGCATAGTCATCGTAGACAAGAGCTCCATTTTTCATGTGGCCTTTGTATTCAAACCTCCTCCATGTTCCCTTAAATTTTGAAAGTGCGAGAAAAGATTTGTTTTCATCAACACCAATGATGTCTGCGACTGCTTGTGCGGCTTGAGCGTTGAGAATGTTATGTGTTCCCGGAACAGAAAGTGTCACTTTTGGGTATGACGTGTAATCTATGATTTTTGCTTTTGTGTGATCGAGCACAGGATGAAGAAGAGGGTCTCTGGGGTTACAAATCACTATGCCGTTTGCGGGCAACTTTTGGACAAACTCCCTAAAAGCGCTTTGAATGTCTTCTATGTCTTTGTAATAATCCAAGTGGTCATTGTCTATGTTTGTGATTACGATTATTTTAGGGACTATATTGAGAAATGAACGTTTATACTCGCATGCTTCAACAACAAAGTATTCGCTTCCTCCCGCAATAAAATTACTTTCCTGCCCTGAGCCCCTCGGTACTGAGGCTCGGGACGAAG
>JBBUCK010000040.1:0-2393 GCA_038057845.1 Patescibacteria group bacterium | reverse complement strand
TGTTGATCGTAGAATAGAATTGACCCCTCCTAATCATATAGAATTGACCCCTCCATAGAGTTATAATCCTCCTCCACAAAAATCAAAAAGGAGGAGAGAAAAGGAGGGTGATAAGCATGTATAAATGGCAACAGGTAAGGGCAATGAGGGCTAAGGGTGAATCAATCAAAGGGATAGTCAGTAAGCTTGGGCTTTCCCGGAACACTGTTAGGAAATATGCAAGAAGCTCAGAGCCTCCGGAATTCAAGGGACGGGACTACGAGCATATTCTTGACGGTTACGACAAAGAGATAATTTTAATGCACGGAAAAGGTTTTATCGGCACGAGGATATACAATGAGCTTCTGGACATAGGTTATAAAGGCTCTCTTTCAACCGTACACCGCCATACATCAGGGATGAAAGCAGAAGATGAGAGAAAGACAAAGGCAACCACGAGGGTAGAGACATCCCCTGGTGAGCAGATGCAGTATGACTGGAAGGAATGGGAACTGCCCGTTAACGGTAAACCTGTAAGGGTCTACATCCATGAGCTGGTTTTAAGTTACAGCCGTAAGAAGTATTACACCTTCTCCATAAGCATCACCGGTCAGGATATCATAAGGGCATTGATCAGCGGGATAGACTATTTAGGAGGGATAGCCACTGAGCTTGTAATAGACAACCCGAAGCAGATGGTGATAACCCACAGGCGTGACGGAGTAGTTTATTACAATGAAGAATTTCTAAAATTCTGCGGCCTCTACGGGATAACCCCGAAGCCCTGCTCGAACTACAGGGCAAGGACAAAGGGGAAGGCAGAGAGACCTTTCTACTACATACAGGAGCATCTCTTAAGAGGACTTGAGGAAAAGGGTCTTCCTGAATTCGAGGAAAAACTTAACTGTTTTACCAGAAAATACAATGCCCGTATCCACAGCGCCTTAAAAGAAAGCCCTGACAACAGATTTTTAAGGGAGAAAGGATACCTGAAGGGAATCCCTGATGTAGAGCCAGGGGTTTTGTACAAACGGGAGCCAAGGAAGGTAACCAACGACGGGTATGTAAACTATGGCGGAAATCTCTACCCTGTCCCCATGAAATACTGTCTCAGGGAAGTCATGATAGAGCCTGTATTCGGGAGGCTTCTCAAGGTATATGACGCAAAAGGGGAATTGATCTCGGAACAAGAGACAACCGGCAACGGCATAAGACCTGTGCATCCTGAGCATGAAGCCATAAACAATGGATACAAAGAGAAGAAGGAAAAGATAAGGAATGTCCTCGTAGAAAGGTTCAGTACCCTCTTCGGAACAACCGGGGACAACTACCTGAAAGGGCTTAAAGACAACACAGGAGCCAATGTTTACTGGCATCTCTCCGAGATACTCACATGCTGCGATGCTTATAAACCGGAGGCAATAAAGACAGCCATAGAAGAATGTATCGCGATAGGGAGTTATCACAAAAATAGTATTATAAGGCTCCTCACCTCCCCTGGGCTTAAACAACCTTCAGGGGAGAAAGCCCTGTCCAGATTGCCAACCAACCTCTCCGGCAGGGACATAACGAGATCCCTGAGCGTCTACTCCGGTCTTACGGAGGTGAGCCATGAGTGAGATAAGGGAGAGGATAGAATCTCAGATGAGAGCGCTGAATCTCAAGGGGATGATAAACCGGTACAGGGAACTTGCCGACAGGGCAACAGAAGGGAAACTCAGGTACGAAGAATACCTCTCATTGCTCCTTGAAGAAGAACTGAATGGCAAGACAGATCGCTCTTTCACGGCAAAGATACACAAGGCCCGGTTCCCCTTTGTAAAGACCGTAGAGGAATTTGACTTCTCATTCCAGCCAGGCATAGAAGAGAAAGAGGTTATAAGATTAAGCTCCCTTGATTTCATAGAAAACAAAGAGAACCTGATATTTCTTGGTCCTCCTGGCGTAGGGAAGACCCATCTGGCAACCGGGTTTGGAGTAAAGGCGTGCCAGTCCAAGTATCGTGTACTCTTTACAACCGCCCAGAAGCTAATAGAAGACCTGATGCTCTCCGTAAGGGACGGGAGCATCACACAGAAGCTATTGGCATACTCACGGCTAAACCTTTTGATCATAGACGAGCTTGGATACATGCCGGTTACAAAAGAGCAGGCCAACCTGCTTTTTCAGCTCATATCCATGCGGTACGAAAAAGGGTCCATCATACTGACGAGCAACTACAGCTTTGAAGATTGGGGGCAGGTATTCCAGGATAACGTAGTTGCGGCAGCCATTATAGACCGGCTTGTCCATCATGCGAAGATATTCTATATCAACGGCTCAAGCTACAGGCTGAAAAACAAACTCAAAAAAGGGAACTAAGGGGGGTCAATTTTATTTGCAGATAGGGGGTCAATTCTCTTGACAAACAACAT
>JBBUCK010000039.1:7291-10270 GCA_038057845.1 Patescibacteria group bacterium | reverse complement strand
AACGCATGGGTATGGAACAAACACATCATAGTACAAAAAGAAAGCAGCCGCAACAGATTGTTGCGGCTGCAAAATGCAGTTAAAAGTAGAGTTGTTGCCTTTTGAGAAATGGCCCGCAAATTCTACTTAAGATAAACAATACCTTGTTGTACTTAGACACTTCTGTTCGTTTGAAATTCAGACTACGCATACAGTAGAACATTCTTCTGTTCATGTCCCTCCTTTTTGGTTCTGGTTGAAAAGAACGACTTTACCCAGCACCACTCTTAATCTTTCCAAAAGTGGTGCTGGGTTTACTTATTTTTTATAGCACAAAAAAAGTTTTCCGCATATCTAGGAAAAAGCCGCAATTATATAATTGCGGCTTGGCTTTCCTTAAAATACATCGGTGGTGAGGGGGATTTCTGGGCCTCTTCTTTTTCTTGAAGAAACTTCGTGAGCTCTTTTTTTCGTCGTCTGCACGCCGCAGTAATCTTAAGAGGAACAATTTTGGTTTTTGAATCTTTCGAATCAAGTGTTCCAATCAAAGATTTTAAAAAACTCGGCGAAAATCGTACCCCCCTCGTGTTCATTTTTCTCCGACATTGTACACCTCCTTCCAATCTAAAGTTATTTTAGCATGAAAAACGCAAATTATTTTTTTGACTGCAGTGCCTTAATTTCGTCTCGAAGTAATGCCGCGGTTTCATCCCGATACCAAAGATTTTATGAAAGATATAAAATCTTGCTACGGGACTTCGTCTCGTAATTTATTTATTCCCAGATTTAGGTTTATTCTCTCCTTTAAGTAGCATAATTTCGTCTCGGAGTAGAGCCGCCGACTCGAAATCAAGCACTTTGACCGCATCTGCCATTTGCTGCTCCTTCACACGAATAAGTTTTCTAGTATCTCCTTTATAAACTTCCCTATCAAGTAGGAGTAGAGCCTTGACGGCTTTATCATGTTCACTTTGCATATGTTCAGTAATGTCATGAATTTTCTTTTGAATGGTTTTAGGAGTAATACCGTGTTTTTTATTGTATGCAACCTGTATTGCTCGACGACGGTCAGTTTCAGCTACGGCACGTTCAATTGACCCAGTTACCCTATCCGCATAAAGAATGACACGTCCTTCTACATTACGAGCCGCACGGCCAATTGTTTGAATCAAGGAAGTTTCCGAACGAAGAAATCCTTCTTTGTCGGCATCAAGAATGCCAATCAAAGTAACTTCGGGAAGGTCGAGTCCTTCACGCAGGAGATTCACTCCAACGATACAGTCAAAAGCACCTCTTCTAAATTGAGTCAGAATTTCAATACGGTCGATAGTTAAAATATCACTATGCAAATATTCAGCTTTAATCTTTTTTTCTTTTAAGTATTCGCTCAAATCTTCTGCCATTTTTTTGGTAAGCGTTGTGGCAATTACGCGACCACCCTTTTTAATTGCTTTTTCTGCTTCAGTAATAAAATCAAAAATCTGTCCTTTGTATTTTCCTTTTTCTACAACCGGTCGTAATACAATTTCTGGGTCAATAAGACCCGTTGGCCTAATAACCTGCTCAACAACTTGATTGCTGTGCTCATGTTCGAAGTGAGAAGGTGTTGCTGAAGTAAAAATCGTTTGCCCGATACGTTCCTCAAATTCCTTGAAGTTTAGTGGTCGATTATCCTTAGCTGATGGAAGACGAAACCCATGTTCAACCAAACTTTTCTTTCGAGACGCATCCCCCGCTTGCATTCCGGCAATTTGTGGGATAGTCACGTGAGATTCATCAATGATTGTAAGGAAATCTGGAGTACCATCTTTTTTATGAGGGAAATATGCCAGCAGTGAATCGGCTGGTTCGCCTTCTTTCTTCCCTGAAAAATGTCGTGAGTAATTTTCAATGCCACTGCAATAACCGACTTCTTTAATCATTGCAAGGTCATATTTTGTACGACGTAGGAGGCGCTGTGCCTCAAGATCTTTACCTTCAGAACGAAGTTTATTAAGAGCTGTCTTAAGTTCTTCTTTAATACTTGTCAACGCCTTCTCCAATTGGTCTTTTGCAGTAATAAAGTGCTTTGCTGGGAAAAGATAAAAAGTAGAAACGTCCTCAATAATTCTTCTAGAAACTCCATCAATTTTTTGAATTGATTCTACTGTGTCAGTCTCAAACACAAGCCGATATACTATTTTTTCGTTGACTGGCATTATCTCAATCGTATTTCCAAGAACTCGAAACATCCCAGGAGTTAAATCGGCATTTGTTCGCTCAAAATGAATATTAATAAGGTCGCGAATAAAATCACGACGAACAATCTTTTTACCCTTTTCTATCTTTAGATTTACTTTTTCATATTCCTCTGGAGTTCCCAAATTATAAATACAAGAAACTGAAGCCACGATAATAACATCGCGTCGAGTTAAAAGCGCCTGTGTTGAAGCATGCCGTAATCTATCAATCTCTTCGTTAATCTGCGCCTCTTTTTCAATATACGTATCGGTCACGGGCATATAAGCCTCTGGTTGATAGTAATCGTAATAAGAAACGAAATAATGGACTGCATTATCAGGGAAAAAATCCTTATACTCTTGAGCAAGTTGCGCAGCGAGAGTTTTGTTGTGAGCAATAACCAAAGTGGGTTTGCCATGTGCCGCAATGACATTAGCCATTGTAAATGTCTTACCAGAACCAGTAACACCAAGAAGTGTTTGATAACGCATCTTACTGTTAAGTCCCGAAATAAGGTTTTTTATAGCATTCGGCTGATCTCCCGCCGGTTTAAACTCTGATGTGAGTTTAAATTTATTCATAGAAAACTACTATACATCAAACAATAAAAGCTCGCTCGTCCCATCCCCGTAGCTTTGCTACGGGGATGGATGCGGACAAATTAAAAAAGAGGAGCTGTCTCCTCTTTTTTTCGACTTTGACTTTATTGTGGCTTCTTAACATCAAGAACCTCTACTTCAAAAAGAAGTGTTTCATTTTGAAGAGGGTGACCCGCCGCGG
>JBBUCK010000039.1:0-7191 GCA_038057845.1 Patescibacteria group bacterium | reverse complement strand
AGAACCTCTACTTCAAAAAGAAGTGTTTCATTTTGAAGAGGGTGACCCGCCGCGGAGCCGTAACCGAGCTGAGGAGGAATAATAAGCTTTCTTTTTCCACCAACCTTCATGCCAGCTACCCCCTCATCCCAACCTCGAATAACGTAACCGACACCAAGTTGAAAAGAAAACGGGGTACCTCTATCAAGAGAGCTGTCAAACTTTGTGCCATTAACGAGAGTCCCTGTGTAATGAACAGTAACAACAGAGCTGGGGGTTGCTTCCAAACCATCGCCGATAACTACATCCTCAATAATAAGTCCTGAAGCTAATGTGCGAGGATTTTCATTTGCTGTATTTTGTGAATTCATATCCGTAGATGGTATAGTATTTATATTTCGAGTAAAACTTTCAATAAAAGACCTAACGCTACCCTCAAACATAAGAAGAGCTAAAACCACGATGGCAGCAACCACAGCAATCCATTGATTACGATTAAGTTTTTTCATACTACGTTAAGTTATTAATTAGTGCCCCCAGTATACTATTCCGACATATACTTGTAAACTGAAACTTTCTTTTAACAAATTGCGTAGGTCATCAAATTCACATAGAATAATAACCAATGGAATCCCGTTAGAAATAGGTCGCCCAGAGGCGACCGAGGTCTAACAAAAGTATGGGGACAAAGTTAGTTGAAGTTGGTATCGTAATATCAAGTAAAAATTATTAACTGATTAATTTCTAACGGGATGGAAGAAAATAATAATCTACCAAGCAAAGAACTGCCAATAAAGCCGCTTACCAGAGCAGAACTCGCGGAAGATGCTAAAAAACGCCTTTCTTTGATCGGTACTGAATTTAGCAGAGGTTTTGAATTCTTAAAAAATTACCCGAAATCAGTGACTTTTTTTGGTTCCGCAAGACTTGATAAAGAAGACCCATACTGTAAAAAAGCGGAAAGTCTTGCAGGACACATCGTCAAAGAACTCAACTATTCAATTGTAACTGGGGGAGGTCCGGGAATAATGGAAGCGGCAAACAAAGGAGCACATGAAATGGGTGGAACTGCGGTTGGACTTAATATTAAACTTCCAAAAGAACAAAGAGTAAACTCGTACGTTACCGATAGTATTAATTTTTATTATTTCTTTGTACGAAAAGTTTGTCTGTCTTTCTCTGCTGAAGCGTACGTCTTTTTCCCTGGAGGATTCGGAACTCTCGATGAGATGTTTGAAATCCTCACGCTTGTTCAGACAAAAAAAATAGAAAAAGTTCCGATCATACTTGTAGGAAAAGAGTATTGGGAGCCACTTGAGCAGTTTCTAAAAGAAAAAGTGCTAGAAACTAAAATGATTGAGGAAGAAGATTTGACCCTCTACACAATTACCGATAATGAAGACGAAATCATTGAAATAATCAGAAAATCACCGATTCAAGAAGGTGTCCCGTATGGGAGTCATCACCGCAAGAATAAGGGTAATTTTTTCTTTTTTGACTAGTTGGTAGGCGGTTTCGAAACATCAAAAGCACCGTGGCGTAAGACGATGAAATGTCCCTTTTCTATTTTTACGATAGTTGAGGGGAGCGATGTAATTTCCCCGCCATCAATATAAAAATCAACAGTTTCGCCGAAATAGTTTCTGGCTTCGGAAATTGCATGCGCCGGCTCTTTTCCCTGCATATTTGCGCTTGGCGCAACGAGTGGACCAGTTTTTTTAAGAACATCTGTAAGCGTGGGAGATGCGGGTATGCGAAATGCGAGACTTTTTTCACCACGATGTAAGTATTTATATATTTCATTGTTACATGGAAAAATGACACTTATTTTTCCCGGCCAAACACTTTTCAATAATTTCTTTTCTACATCCCCTATATGAACCCCGAAAGTTTTAATCTCCTCTAAAGAAGACACAAGGATAATAAGAGGCTTATTCTCATCTCGTCCTTTAAGTGCATATATTCTCTCAACTGTTTCCCGGTTGTGCGCGCTTCCAACAATGCCATATAACGTATCTGTGGGAAGTACTCCGATCCCACCCGATAATAAAATATCAATTGCTTGTGTATACATATCTCTTCAGACGATTTTCTGCCCAATTTCTCTTACAAAAATTTTATTATGATCAGGGTCAAGGAAAGTGAACATCCTTCCATCTTCTGTCTCGTGCATCTTAACAGGAATATTGCTCCCAGAGAGTTTTAGAAGTACGGGGTCTAAATGAGAGACCGCGAGACCGAGAGAAGCTCCAGAAGAATTAGGTTTTTTGTCAGGGCCACGATAAAACTGTTGTTCCAAAAAAAGTTTTAAATTTCCACTCACGATAGATGCGCTTACATTTCCTTTACGGTCTTTGAGCGTCAGTCCTAAAATAAAAATGTAAAAATGTATCGAATCATTAAGGTTAGCAACTTTAAGTGTGACTTTGCCTGAAATAATC
This sequence comes from Patescibacteria group bacterium, assembly GCA_038057845.1. Taxonomy (GTDB): domain Bacteria; phylum Patescibacteriota; class Minisyncoccia; order Phycocordibacterales; family JAGLPS01; genus JBBUCK01. The sequence goes on along the minus strand of JBBUCK010000039.1, from coordinate 4,771 downwards.
ATTGTAAGTATTTCCGTGGAAAAAACTATTTACCTTCCCACTGCCAATATAACGTTACTTTTTTTCGCGAGCAATTTTTAAAGCCTCGGTATACCATATTATTTGATCGAAAAATGTTTTTGCTCTATTCACAAAAGAAGGGTCAGTAATTCTACCTTCACTATCAAACAATGTTTTTGAATTTAAAAAGTAAAGCGCATTTTTAATCGGTACCATTTCAAGACCAATCAGAACGGGACGAAGCGATTGTACCATGCGTGCGCCGCCAAACGCCCCATTTGAAACACCGCAAATACCAACTGGTTTTCTGTTATATTCTACGTATAACTCGTCGAGCAAGAGCTTGAGCTCTCCGGGGTAGCTATGATTATATTCTGGACTGACAATAATCAAACCGTCCGCTCGTTTCATGATTTCTTTCCAAGGGCTTTCCATCATGTCTTCCGGACGAATCGTCTTTATATGTGTTAGAACATCTTTAATATCAACAAGCTCGGTTTCAAAGCGCGAGTCTTTTTTTGCTTCTTCCAAAACAAATCGGGCAGCGTGTTTAGAAAGACGCCCGTCACGACTAGAGCCAAGTAAAATAGGAATAAATAAATTCATTCAATAGTGACCCCGTAGTAGAGCTCAGCCCCACCACGGGACTACTACGGGACACACTCCCAATTCTAATTCATAAAACTCCATCGAGCAATCACAGTTAATTTATAAGTATTTTGTCTTTTTTAAAAAATATCAAGTAAAAGAAAACCGCTCTTTCCTAAGGAGCGGTTTTACGTTTTGAAGACGGGGCTTTTTTTATGAGTTTTACTGGGAGCGGACAGAACGCCCCGCGGCTTGCCGCGGGGATGAATGGCCGCATACTAAATGCGGACGGGCGGAGCCCGTTCTCATCCAGCAAAGAATTTCTTACAGAAACTGTACACCTTTCGCATTCCGCAGACGGAACGCTCAAGGTCTTGCGAAGCTTCAAGTATTCGCTTCTCACCCTGATCCGTCCCAAGGGACGGGGTATTTTACGTTTCCCGTTTAGGTTACGAAAAGAGGAGTATTCCTTATCACAAAGTTCAAGGGGAGTAAGGTCAATTCCCTCAATGACCCCCTCCACCTGAACAGCGTGCTTTAGTCCTTTTTTGACCAAAAGCACATCATCTCCGCATTTACGTTTAAGCTTTTCCCAGATACTACTTTCAATTTGACGGACCCTTTCTCTGCTAAGTTTAAACCGTTTACCGATAGTCTGAAGGGCTTCTTGTTCGAATGTGCGGTCGCGCAAACCATATCGTGAGGCAAAGACAAGCGCGTCCCGAGGATTGTCTAACAATCCAAGCGCCCTAATGATTTTATTCAGACATCCGGTAAACCACTCCACGACCGCATACTTTTGTGAAAAGTTAAGCGTGTTTACGCTAAAACTGCCGTAGAGATTTTGTCCATCGCTATCTCCTCCGGAAATCGGGTGTTCTGCGTCGAGGGAAACAGTGGATTTTCTAGCAAGAATTGCTTTGACCTTTTTAACCGATAATTTGGTCTTTTTAGCAACAAACGCTGGAGTAGGCTCAAAACCCGTTTTTGATAAGTACCCTTGTGTAACTTTATACACCCGACCATGTTCCTGATTTAGATACGCGGGTATACGGATCATCCGGGATTTATCGGCAAGAGCACGAGTAATCGCTTGGTGAATCCACCATGTGGCGTAGGTCACCAACCGAAAACCTTTTTTAGGCTCAAATTTCTCAATTGCTGTCATGAGCCCAAATACGCCTTCTTGAACAAGATCAGACAAAGGAAGTCCTCGGTTCCGGTACTTCTTCGCCACACTTATCACAAGACGTATGTTGTGGTTAATAAGAAGTTCGCGTGCCTTTTTATCTCTCTTACGCATGCGATAGAAAAGCGCGTTCACTTCTTCAGGCCGCAGGACCAGACTACACGGTTTAATCAACTTAATAAGAAAAGTGATTGAGTCTGCAGGTAGAATATCTTTTTTTGCTTCTGTATAGTCCAGATGTTGTGACATATCCATCTCCTTTCTTTGATTGTGAAAGTGCAAAGCTCACCCCACACCACTTTTCACGATTGAAAAGTGTTAAGGGATTCATTTAATTTCTTCAATGATAATACAATAAAAACAAATATAAGTCAAAAAAAACGTAAAACGCTTTCAAATTACCGAGCTAATTGTATTACCATAAAAAGTACCGCAATACCCAAGATAGTCATAAGAGTTGTTAGCAATTTTGGATGCGCGTGGTGGCTTTCTGGCACAAGTTCACTTGCCCCGATATACAGGAAAGATCCGGAAAACAGGGCCAAGATAATGCTCAAAGATTGTTCAGGTAAGGTAAAGAAAAGAGTGGAAATTATTCCAAAAACAGGGGCGAAGGAGCCAAAAACAAGCCATAACAAAGCAGTCCTGCCCGTCCCCCGATTTTTGAGTATTAAATTGACGGTATTGATTCCGTCTGAAAAGGTATGCACTAAAACGGCAGTAGCAACGACAAAACCGATAGCCAAAGAAACTTGAAACGCCAGACCAATGGCAAGACCATCAAAAAAACTATGAAGAGATAAACTCCCCGCTCCAAGCAGTCCTCTGACACTTACTTCCGCCTTGCTCAAATCAAGGTGTTCGGTATGTTGTGAATGAAGAAGTATCGCGCGGTCAAAAACAAGATACAAAAGAAATCCAAGTGCCATAGCGGCGGTTATCATTTCAAGCGAATAGAATTTTTGCCCCAACTCAACTGCTTCCGGAAATAAATCAAAAAAAACGACACCCATGACTGCTCCCGCGCTGAAACCGAGAACAAGATGAAGTTTATCTTTGAAATAAAGCGTGCATAAACCGCCGATAAGTTTTGAAATAAAGATCGCAAAAGCGATGGCAATAATCATTTTAAAATATTAACGAGAAAGTCTGCGATCGTTATACAAATTTCTATATCTATAAGCGTCACGCATTATTAACTCCACTTTCTACATTATACAGTCCGAAACATCTATTACTCAACAAACGTAAGAGCACTTCCCTTCTTGCCCCACCGCCCTGTGCGACCAATTCTGTGTATGTAATCATCATATGTCGCAGGCATATCATAGTTAATCACGTGACTTATGTCGGCAATATCGAGTCCGCGAGCGGCAACATCCGTTGCAACGAGAATTTGCACATGATGCTCTTTGAAAAGTGAAAGTGCTTTTTGTCTTTTCCCTTGATTTTTATTACCATGAATCGATTCAGCTCTAAACCCTCGCGCGATAAGATCTTTCGTAAGCTTTTCAACACCATGTTTCGTTCGTCCGAAGATGAGAACTTTTCCGAAACCCGGTTTAATCAAAAGATTGTGCAACATATCGAGTTTGTTTTGTCCACGAGCAACACGAATGATATCTTGATCAACATTTTTTGAAGTATCTTGAACTTTAACGGAAATCTTGATCGGTTCACGCAAAAATTCATGAATAATAGCTTCAATTTCTCTAGAAAACGTGGCAGAAAAGAAAAGTGTCTGGCGTAGAGGGGGTAAAAGAGAAACTATGGAACGAATATCTTTGATAAAGCCCATATCAAGCATTCTGTCGGCTTCGTCTAAAACAAGCGTTTTGAATTCAGAAAGATTGAGAGCTCTTCGTTCTACCATATCTTTAATTCGGCCGGGTGTACCAATAACAAAATTATATCGACGACGAAGTCCGCCGAGTTGACGGCCAATGTTTGCGCCTCCAATCAAAATAACAGCGTAAAGAGAAAGTCCTTTTACAAATGTAGTCAATTCATTTTCAATCTGAACCGCAAGTTCTCGTGTAGGAACTATAATCAAAACTTTTTCTGCAGGATTTTTAATTATCTTGTCGACGAGTGGAACAAGAAACGCGGCAGTTTTGCCTGTGCCAGTATTTGCTATACCTACGACATCTTTGCCGAGAAGCACGTTGGGAATTGATTTGTCCTGAATTGGAGTCGGAATAATGTAGCCCTTTGTTGTAATATTTTTCTTTAAAGAATCTGAAATGAGAAAATCAGTAAAAGCGTGTGTTGGTTGATATTCTTCAATCTCCTCGGTTACAGTTGCTTTGTACACAAGTTTCGCAGGGTCAATATACGTTCCACGTCCACGTGATTGATGGCTTCTGCCACGACTTCCTCCACCGAAACGAGACTGCCCGCCACCATAACTTTTACGATATGGAGTACGCTCACTTGTACTTCGTGAAAAAGAGTTATTTCTGCTTGAATAATTACTCGTTCCGCTACGTGCATAAGGCGTACTTCCTGTAGAAGGTCGATGTCCGAAACTTCCTCCTGTGGAAGGGAGTGCCCCGTAATTTTTGCGATATGGAGTTCTCATCCCACTAGTATGGGAGAAAGAAGACTGTCGGCTTGAACTAGAAGAACTTGTACTTGGACGAGAATAACTTGTTCCCCCTTGAGAACTTGTTGGTCGTGAACTTTGACTTGAGGCCCTGCCCGCTTCGCTTTGCGAAGCAAGGCGGGCGGGCCGACTCAAATATCCACGTTTTCCACCGCTTCGATTACCGCTTCGAGAATTAAAAGGTTTTTGATACATATGATTTACTCTAATACAGTATAAATTTAACTTTTCGAGAGAAAAACAAAAGCGACCCTGCTCCATCTCGGAGAGGGTCGCCCACCTTCGATTTGTTATTGCGTTCAATTATACCTGAATAATAAAATCTGTCAATCCTATGTACTGGAAGGGTACATAGGTAACACTTTGTGATATTTGAAGGTGAAGTTGAT
>JBBUCK010000038.1:0-1037 GCA_038057845.1 Patescibacteria group bacterium | reverse complement strand
CAGTTTTGAAAACCTCTTTCAACTGCAGTCTCATCTAACAAATGGCGCTGGAGATCAATGTTGTACCTCATGTCCATCGTAGTCAAGACACGACGCAAACGAGATTCGACGGCCAGCAAAGGATTACGCACCAAAATCACAACAGGTTTGCTGGTAAGCTCCGTAAGTCTTTTATATTCCTCGTTTTTACCAATCCAGTGCGACATTTCTTTGACGACGACTGATGTATTCTTTCCTGACTGTTCAAACTGCTCGCCTCCGATTGATTCATAAATTTGGCGATAACCGTGATCAGGGTCAAAATTTTCGTGCCACGCGTTTAGAAACGGTTCGTGGCGTTCATGATCGATGTCCGGCGAATTGCCGAGCGCGTGTTCGACGACAGAAGAATTTGTTCTTGGCGGAGCGATAATAATGTATGTTTGGAGTCGCCCACCATCCGTCAGACTTTTCAATTTTTGGTAATATGTATCGCTCATAATTGTTTTACCCTAATGAGTTCATTCATCGTATTCATGAAACCATGCGTAAATGAATCCGGTTCTGTTTGCATCATTTCTTTTATTTTTACCAAGCTTATTTTCTCCAAAGACGAAACTTCTTCTGTTGCCTTGAATTGCCAATCGTTTGGCGCAACTGTCGTAAAAACAGCCCAATAGTGATTAAGGCGCGCCTCTTTAGGAAGAAAGGTTGAAACATGCTGCAGAGGTGTTGTCAATCCTATCTCTTCAAGCATTTCTCTTTGCGCGGCTTTTTCGTATGTTTCTCCTTGTTGAACATGGCCGCCAACCGAAAGATCAAGTTTTCCATATTTATTTCCTTTTTGTAAGTACACGTCTCCGTGTACATCAAAAACAAAAACTCCCGCAACACGGTGCATGAGCTTTTTGTCGTGAGCCGTTGCCACATCGGCCGATCCTACCACAATATTTTTTTCATCCACAATGTCTACGATTTCTGTGCTTGCCATATAGGTAGAATGTACCACAATTTCAAATTTTTTTCAAGTCGCCAAAAAATTCCGAAGCGAAACCCGC
>JBBUCK010000037.1:0-22702 GCA_038057845.1 Patescibacteria group bacterium | reverse complement strand
ATATTATTCCTAGTACTCCCGCTATTGTTATATCTATAAAGCCTTTTTTCATATTAAGCATAATATTTTATAATCAGTGTAGCACCGCTGGAGGGTGCAGGAATACCAGCTGCGAGTGTTATTGTCTTCCCAGAGACAGTAAAGTCCACAGTTGGGTCAAGAATAATTGGAAAATCGGTTCCAGTAATTTCAATGATGTCAGTCCTTAATGGTTCTCTTTTAAGATAGAAAGTTTTAGTTGCACCATCGGTTTGTGCTGTGAATCTTTCCACATAAGGTTGATAAACCCTACGAACACCGCCTGAAGTTTTTGTAGCGATTTCTTTTCTCAAAGACTTAATCTCATCTTCCAATCCTTTGATTGCGGAAGGTGAAATGCGGTCATTACCCTGTAAGGTTTCCAATTTATCACGTGTTTGCTCTGGTGTTTCAGGAATTACGGGTGGTAAAACTTCTCCAATTAAAGTAACAAATTCCTCTTTAGTTGGGGTTTTTCCGTCTTCAGGCATTTCTAAATTTTCTACCCTTTGGATTATCTTTTTAGCGTCCTCTAAAATGTCCTTTAGACCACTTTTAATAAGATAATCCTCGACAACTTGCACAGCCCTTTGGCGAATCTGTCCGAAAGTTGAGGTACTATCACTTTTAGCTTTCTCTATAATGTCCTTGAACTGTCTTTGAAGGTCCTTAATGTCTTTTAGGTTGTCCTCTAGTTTCTTGTCTACTTTTTGGACAACTTTTGTTTCAAGAAGAAGAACCAAATCAGTTAATTGTTTAGCAAATTTCTGAAATTCCTCTTGAGAAACAGAGTCTTTTAAGAGGCTAAGTATATCTTCTAGTTTTTTAAGTTTATCTTTGTCCATAATACGAGTCTCTTTTGAATGGACACGTTTGGCTTGTATAAGGGTCTTATTCATGGTATGTTAATTATACACAAATGGAAACTATCTTAATCATTTTTATTGTTGTGTGGGTTGCTTGCATCACAGTATCTTGGTTGCGTAGTTAGCGAAATAAATGACCAAGTATCTTTACTCCCTGCCTTCCCACAAACTCTATACCCTCACCTGTTCGGTAAAGTGTTAATCCACCAGTAGTCGCAATTGGAGTTATCACTTTGTCATAAATTCCCGAAATAAAAGACCCTGCCCCTCCTTTTAACTTTGAACCAGTCATTGCCTTCTGACCCATTTCTTGTAGATTTTTAAGATTCCCATAATCGAAATACGCGGCCTTGCCCTCCACCCCTTCAAGGGCTTTATAAATAATGGTTCTTGCTTGTGAGGCCGCCATCGCTTGAATTTCTTTAAATGACGAGGCAATGGGTTTCCCTTTATAAACTTTATCGGGTAAAAACTTCGCCCAGCCCTCTTTGAATTGTTGGAGTTTTTTTACTGAAACTTCGCCCACTTTCCCATAATCATCCTTGAAAGCATTCAGTGCTTGCTGGAGTTCACTTTTTCTGGTTAATTCTGGTATTTCATCGATTTGTTTCGCCATATCGTCAATGAAGCTAGACATGTTTACTTTCTGGGAAGATTTGTCTAGCGCTGGTGAGAGAATCTTGCTCCAAATATTTGTGGCGGCCCTTCTCGACTGAACCCCAATCATAGTTTCAGTTCCGAATATGTTTTGTCTTAGCGCGGTTTCAGCGTTAGTTATAGGTTTGCCTGTAACTTTTCCAGTCAAAGCCGCCAAAATCCTTTGTGGCACAGAATATCTTGCCTTATATGCCTGTACTAAGGGTGCTTCTTTGGCAGAAAGACCAATACCTGCTCTAGTTGCCACTCTCCCTGCTGTTGAAACTACTCTACCAGCCACTTGAACTGCTGGGGCTGTAGGAATAAAGAAACTTGCTATATTTATGGCAACTCTACCCGTAGTTTCTGATGCACCTCGAGTCTTTAGTGCTTCCGCCACACTTTGTCCTTCTGGTGTTCTATCGTCTAATGATTTAAAACCAGTTTCAGATTGGATTTCTTCTAGGTTTTTTGTTGGGTCAATAGCCGCAAGAATTCTCTGTCCTGTTCCTTGTAATAATTGAGCTGTTGGGCGAGCTATATCCCCCACAAATCCCTTAGCAACACCCTTAATAAACCCCCCTACAGCACTTGGTTGTTTGGGCAACTCAAAACCTCTTTTCTCGCCAATGACTTGAATCTGGGAATCACTAAGCCCTTTTTGTTTTAACTGGTCGAATTGTTCCTGAGTGAGTTTAGTCATTTTATTTGAATAAATTATTCCACATATTTACCAACCAACTACTACTTTTTGGAGTAACCACAGAATCAAAAGCACTTTCAGCCGCCACATCATCTATCTGATTTTCTTGTGCTCCCGCTCCCTTATACCCGGGTATTTGCGAAAAAATAGAATTTCTTGTATTGGTCATCTCCGTGTAAATATCAACAAAACCACTGACGTCTTTTTGATTGGCGGCGTTTATCTCAAGTGTTCTTTTAATTGCTTTCCCAATTACATCTACAGTAATACCCAACACGGCATTTCTTATGTCTTCAGTACTTGTAAGGGTCGGCAAAGTTTTTGCATATAGCTTCACATCATTATCCGTAAGAACACCGACTTCACCGTAGATACCACGGGCAAGGTTCGGCACGATGGCGTTTAGTTGCGCTTTAATTGTTTGGGCGTTGGTATCCCACGGATTTGCTCCCCTAAAAGCACCGGCGATTGGCCCAGTATTTGTATTTTTTATATTTTCTTGAAGTACCCCAATTTGGCCTAGAACATTGAGTCCTTTATTTAAGCTCTGTGCAAATGTGTCGGTAATTGGCTTTCCCCCCTCTGTGCTTAAAAGAAGTTTAATAAATGGGTCTGATTGCTGTTCTGGTGTCAATCCTGCCAATGAAACAGACACATCAGTTCTAATTCCAGCGTCCTTTCTAGCTTTTGCTTGCTCTAGTTTATATTCCGAACTACCCAAGATTTTCCTCTGCGTCGTTTCGTAGCTATCATTTACTCTTACCCCTGCACTTGGATATTTAGTCATTGAATCCAAATTAAATTTAGCGAGTTCCTTCTCGTTAGCTTGAGCGATGGCTATCTTTGTTTTTTGGTCATTTAGATATAGGATAATGGCATCACTCCTGATTTTTTCCTGTTTTGTTAGTTGCCCCTCAAGCAATGTTAGTTGTTCTTGACGGATTTTTATAGAATCTACTACATCTTGGTAGCGCAAATCCACAGCACGATTTGCTGATTCTTGGGCAAATTGTAAATCCCCCTGAAGTCCAAGAGCTTGAGCTTGCAACAATCCTATCTCTGCAGCAGCGGCATTCTTTTCGGCTAAAGCCATTCGTTGAATTTGCGCTTGTTGCCCGATGATAGTACCCATAGTTACAGGTCGGCCTTCAGCATCTACCGCTAGCTTTTCATAAGCCACTTGTTTTACCTTAAACTCCGCAAGTTTAATGTTCATCTGATTTTGAACGCTTTGTAACGCTTGTTTCTTGGCATTAACGCCATTTGCTTGTTCAGCTTCCAGTTGAGAAGCTCCTCTGCCCTTTAGCCCTTCTAGGTCTGCGTTTATAGAAGCAATTAAATCATCAACAGTTTTAGACCCTTTAGATTCTGGAGGAGTCAATAAATCAATGTAATCTTGAATACTTTTAAGCGTAGCATCCGCCCCTGCCGCAATAGAATCAGCATGAGTAGTGTTACTGGTGAAAGGGGTAATCCCTAGCGGAGTTTCACCTCGTGAGCTGTCGGAAGTTATTATTCCACCCGAAGACAGAGATTTGATAGTCCTCGGTCCAAAGTACCCCGCGCCAGTTGAATTATCCACTCCGAGCTTACTCTGTAAATCTTTTACAGCCGCCGTTGTCTGCGGGCCGTAAATACCATACCCAGTATTTACTTGAGCTTGGGTCATTAAACCTTGAGAAACAAGATAATCTTGGAGTTTTTTAACCTCTGCTCCCCTCATTCCTGGTTGCAAATTTGATGTCGGGATTCCTAAATTTCTTATTCCATCTTCAATCGTTTGAGAAGTGGGGACATTTGACCCGAAAATTCCCTGTGTAAGTTGTTTATCTGCTGGAGAAAGACCACTAAGAAAACTCTCTATTCCTGTTGTTCCAGCACCGCTTGATTTTAATTGGTTCGCTTGTGAAATTAAAGCATTTTTTCTATTCTCTTCCGCAATAACGGCAAGTCTTTGTCGTTCTGCTTCTTGTTGTGCTGTATAATTTATAGGAGGTGTAGTAGTGGTAGACTGTGGAATTGTTTGTTGAGTTGTTTGTTGAATTGCTTGTTGAGTTGTTTGTGTTCCAATCGCCGTAGGAGCAGGAGCGGAAGATGAAAGTTGTGTTTCAGACAAACCATAATTAAGCAAACCAGAAGCTGACCCTGTACTCACACGTTGTCCATTAAAAGAAACTTCATAATTTCCATCTTTATTTTTTACTGCAGTATACATATCAATTTTTATTATACCATTATTTTTTCTTTAAAGTTTCGACCTCCACACTAAGTCTGTTAATTTCTTCTAATAAAATTTCGTTCACGATATTTTGGTCTCCTGCGCCATTGATTATTTCATCTGGAGTCGGATTTCGTCTAAGAAACTTTCTGAGTTTCGCTTCTATTTTTTCTTTCGCAATCATAGTGATATTTCAAATTGTCTAATTGTTCCTGCTGTCCCATTAGTACCACTCGCTCCAACAGTCCCGTTTGTACCCGACGCAGGTTTATCAGTATCACTTTTTGCTCCACCAGTTCCAGCAGTACCTCCAGTAACAGTAATCGAACCATTATTTGTTAGTGTATTGTATACAATAACAATCTGACCACCATTGCCACCTGCTCCGCCACCTCCACCACCACTTCCTCCATAATGAGTAGTTCCACTTTCTGATGAACCAATCCCCGCTGCGCCGCCATTACCACCCGCTCCACCATTTGCTGTTATTGAAGCAGAAGCTCCAATAACGATACTTCGCGCGTAAATAGCAATAATACCTCCTGAAGACCCTGCCCCCCCACCACCACCACCTGCACCACAAACTGCCCTATTTGGCGTACCAGCTACTCCTCCTGTCCCTGACCCGCCACTTCCGCCTCCCGCAGCTCCAGCCGAATTATCAAATTTTACAGTCGAGCCAGTTGAACCAACGTCCAATAATGTAGCAAGATGCCAATTAGCGATTAGTTTTACATTTGAAGCTGTAGCTGTGCCACCAGCACTCGTACCTCCCGTTCCACCTGTACCGCCCAATCCTCCCATACCACCATTGCCACCTGCTCCGCCAGCACTTCCATTTGAGCCTATTGAATTTGAAGTATTAGCCCCAGACGCACTCGCAATACCAGCATTTCCAGGGTCTGTATTTGTTGATGTTCCTGTGTTACTCGCTGCACCATCTTTTCCAGCCGCAGACCCTTTTAAATACCCATCTGCAAGAGCAGCTCCTCCTGCGCCTCCCGCAGCTGCTACTCCAGGAGTCGAAAAGTTGGCAGCATTTCCTCCAGTTCCACCACTTGAACCAGCATTACCATTTCTCGCTATCTTGCCTGTTCCTTCTAGTGTTAGAGTTCCATTGACAAACACTCTATACCCCGCAGGGTCGAATGTATGTCCAGTTGAAATAGTTAAGTTTGTATAATACTTATCTGAAGTTAGAGTAACATTTCCTGTGGTAACAAGTGCTCCATCAGAGCCGTCACCGAAAGAGAAGATACCCGTGTCTTTAATTTTATATTGTCTTGTTGTTCCTCCAATTGAAATTGACTTAAATACAGCATTCCCCGCAGCGTCAATTTTCCAATCGCCAGTGGGTGATTGCATCGCTCCTCCTTTCATAACACTACCTCCTGGGGCAGGCACAATGTTTAGACCTTCTGCGGGAAATTCAAAAAAGTTAGGTTCTATTACAAATTCTTTTTCTTTGGTGGGTTCCATATATTTATCCAAGAATAAGGCTCAAAAATTCTGGTGAAGTCGTTGTTCCAGTTAAACTGCATTTTATCTGCAAAAGCTCACTGGCGGGAATGTCGAAAGTGGGCTTGCTTAATATTGTTGTGTGGGAAAGTTTTCCTGCATAAGTGGCAAAGTCAAAAGTAAGAAAGTCAGTAAAAGAGGCGGTCAAGTCACTACGATAAGAAAGTTTTACTCCCTCGTTAGTTCGTAGGGGTCTAGCCAAGTTAATTTCTACTTCTTGAAACTTCCTTGTGTGATTGCTCGTGCCTACTCGATACATAGGGGAGATAAAATATCCTCCGTAGGAAGTAACGAAAGAGCTAGTAGTGATGTTGTCTATGCCGTAAGTAGTTGCGTCCTGCCAACCAATTAACAAGTTATCTCTAGTAATAGGAAGCAACGCTCCTATTTTTAATATCTCTCCATCTCCATCATTTCCTGTAGAAATTAAGTGTTCATTTACTAAGATGTTTCCCCGTGAGGTGCGTGTCAGAGAATATATACCCATGCCCGCGATTGTTGTTGCCGTTCCCCCCGAACTCACTCCGAAATAAACTTTCTTCTTATAATTACAGATTGCTCCAGGATAGAAGTCTATATATTTATTATTTGAAATATCAGCAATGCTTTGAGGTATCTGGGCGATAGGAGAAGCCCCAACACCGTCTGACAAATAAATTTGTCCATCTATCCCCGCTAATACAATAAGCGCGTTTCCTATATTGAGCATGGCGTGAATCCCAAACTCATTCAAAACTATCGGCTGTCCAAACGAAGAAGACGACCTATCCCACGGGAAAATATCTGCAACTCGTAAATCGTAAACATTCGTGCCTTGCCAAGTACCTAACATTAAATTATTTCCTAATTCTTCTACACATTTAATCCTGTAGTTTGGCGGAAGGTCTAGGGCTTGAGCAGTAGCCGTATAAGAAGCAGCAGTTCCAGGAGCAAAAGGGGCGGTAGCTTCGTCTATGGAAGCAACGTATTTGCCAGCCCCAATATAGAGCTTATTGTCGTTTTTACTAACAAGCATCGGATGCCAAAGAGCGTCTGTATCCAAAGTCATTCCCGCCCAAGAATTTGACCAATTAGCGTTGGTAATTCCCGTTGCCGTGCCGTCTCCACAAATATCAATAGCAGTAGCTCTTGCTACAAATAAATAATTCTTCCAAATGGCCAAGCCTTGTCCAGCTCCGCCAGCAGTAAAGCCCGTCATCAAAGCCCACGTCGCTCCGCTATCGGTTGATTTATAAACCTTGCCATCAGCGTCTAGGGCATAAACTTCAGCAGGTGTAGCAGGATTTTTCACCATCCAATTCACCCTGCCTATGACAGTTGTACCTGATTTCTTGGCGGTTAGGTTATTGAGTTTTATGGCACCATGCAATATGAAGATGTCAAGTTGTCTAACATCCCCGTACCCTACAAAAGGAGAAGAGGAAATTCCTTGTTGTGGTGCGTTAATCGTTAGTTTACTCATAAAAAATTGGTTCAGGGATTACTCTTGCTCCGCCTAATTTAATAAAAGTGTGTGTGCCAGATTGTGTGCCTGTCGTGGTAATAGCATCCCCCCTAAAGCTCGTTGAAAGTTGAAAAGTGTTTGCGGTAATGCCATTACGAATAACCCAGTATTTTTCTCTTGAATTATTATCACTAGCAGTTAACCCTGTAGGCAATGCCCCCGTGGTTTCAAGTTCTATCTCGTCATCTTCGTAAAGTTCGTGTTCGGTAGCCGAAAAGACAGCAGGAGCGGCGATGGTAACGGTAAAGGTGGTTGCGTAATTTTTCATTTGTTTTCAATAAAGGTTGATAATTTTCTTTCAGGTTTTTTGTAAATATAATTTCCTATATGCCCTATCTCAAGCGAACCGTCAGCCCAAATTTTATACCCCTCCTTTCTTGCTTGAGAACAAAACCATGCGTCCTCGCCCTGAATCATATAGCCGTCCCTGTGTATATCAAACTTAAACCACGGCTTGTTTATATTCTCAAACACTTCCATTTTTATCAAAGCAACCCCCATACCGATAGCCAAAACCTCAAACAGTTTTTCAGGAACTTCCATTGCCCATTCCGTGTTTTTACTTGGGTCCTTATATTCTCCATTCTCATCCATCATCATTACTGTTGAAGACAAAGGAAACGTTCTTGAATAAGAATTGACTCCTACTATCTCCTTGTTATGTTCAAGTAATCTATCTAATATGTCTGGCTCAAAGGTCATATCATCGTCCACATAAAGGATGAAATTAGACTGGTTCTTTTGTGCCTGAATGACACAGTAGATACGTCCCTGCGCTGTTGTGTAGCCCTCTGTGGCTACTACGAAGTCCAATTCATGATGCTTGTTGTTGTGCGCCAACTCCAAAAGAGACTGGAGTGTTTTTGGCTGGACTTGCCTATTCGTTACTATTGCAATCGATATTTTTGCCATTTTATTTTTTGTGAAGACATTTCCAGCCATTAGTTTCTCAAGGTGTAATCTTTGTTTTTCTGAAGTTACTTTCATTTTTTCACTTCCCCAACCCATTCCCCCTCCGAAGAGAGAGAATGAAGCGAGAAACGATTAGTCTCCGTCCGTGTACTCAACAAAACTTGCCTCAATGTTAAAAGAGTTCGTAATAGTCGAATCTTTTGCCTTTCTTGTAAAGGTGAAACAAGCTGTGTTGTCCGCCAAAAGAATTAAATCAGTTGGCGAGCTAGAAGCTGTCTGCAAGTCAATTCCTGTTCCACCCGCGAATGTAATGGTGGTAGCAGCGGTGGTAGTCGCATTAAGAACACAAGTCTTTTGTGTATCACCTGCTTGAGGCAACCAATGAGAGGCGGTTGAAGAAGCGAAGAAAGTGAGAACTTTCGTTGCTGCCGCGCCAGTTGGCTTAATGATAACTGTATCGAAGTTCATAACATCTTCTACTCTAAGCGTCATTGACGCTAGGGTAGAAGTTGAATTAACACTTCCATACTTAACACCCGCATTGAACTCTAGCGCATTGTAGAAGTCTGGCCCTGGATTTGCTCCCACATTTCTCTCTATTCTCTCTATGATTGTGTTCCCCGTTGGGAAAAACAATCCTGTGATTGCGATAACCATTAGTACCGCAACCGTGAGAAATAATTTATTTTTATTCATTTCTTTTTTTGCGGTTAATTGTCCCTTAAAAACTACATAGTATGGTTATTATCTGATTGAGAATTTTTTTTGACAATACTGCAATAACCGCACTATGTAGTTTTCAAAGAACCGATACTAATAATTACACCACACGCATATCAAAGAGAAGTGCTGTCAATCCTGCTTTGGCGTTGAGACCATAGTCAAGACGTGCTTCGTGGCTCTCTCCTGAAAGAGGTCCATCAGCGTTAACTGCGTTCGGATTGTAGTAAATCCTGCCGAAAGTTGACTTTAAGAGTCCAATTTGCTGGATTTTTCTAACACCCGCGAACACATGACCTGCTGTATGAGACTCAGAGACGTAGTGATATACACCAAAAGCGTATTTACCTTGTCCGTCTGCGTCCATAATGCCGTCTTTAAGTGCGGCATCAGCGAAGGTGTAGCCTTGAGAAGCCATTGATTCCTCAAGTTTCTCAAAGTCTTCTGGTCGCCATACGATGAAGATACCGTTTCTGCGGGCGATTTTACTGCCCTTTGCCTTAATGATTTCTCTCTTGATTGCTCGTGAGACTGAATCAATATTAGCAACAGTAACAGTGAAAGTTACATCGTATAGACCGAAACCTCCTGCTCCGTCCGAACCGAAGTTCGTCCAAGCGGCGTGGTTTGCGAGAACCAAGTCCTCCACACGCTCGTTGATGATGTCTCCCTGTCTTCGTCCTGCCTCCAACGCACCAACAAATTTTTGCTGTGCGGCATCTGCTCTGTCTAGGAAGACAGAAACGATGTCTTGAGCTGAAACTGTCAATGTGTCGTTAGTAAGAGTGAAGTCAGAGTGACTGTAAGCTGTACCACGGGTTCCACTTTGCAGTGAAAATTCCGTAGACATATAAGGAAGGTTCAATGTGCGGTCATTCATCATGTGAACTTCGCAGGTTTCCTTCCAGTTGGTTGGGCCTGTGAGCCTTTCCTGCAAACCCGTAGCCCATATTTCGGGGTATGTTTGCGCTGCAAAACTATTAGCCATTTTTTTGGATGTTCTTTTTCAATCTTTTTTAGATTGTCAAAGAACCATTAAGTAACTTGATAATGGCCAAGTGATTTATCTTCGGGGACCAACAACTGATGGGCCTTCAAACATCCCACTGCTCAATTCTTCTGCTTCCAACGCCTTAACTACCGCAGAGCGAGTCTTAAAGTCCGATGGCAATGTGCCATCTTCCTTGTACTTCGCTATTGCGACATCGATGTCGGTTACACCTGTTTGTCCTGAACGATTTTTTCCTTTCGGAATAGCGTTTGCGGACTCCTGTGCAGAACGGTAATCTGTCAGTCGTGACTTGAAGTAGTTAGAGTCTAAAACTTCTAACATCCCTTTACCCGTTTCCGTCATAATCTCCTTGAAAAGAGCGACTTCCCCTGAACCCTTGATTCCTTCTGTGCGAAGGAGGGCTAGTTGTCCGTAATCTAATTCACTTGGCTTATCAAGAGGAGTATTTTTCACAGTGTCAATCTTCTCGTCCTTGATTCCTAGCTTTTTGGCTAGTCTATCAGTACGTCCTTTGTGATATTCATACTCTTCTTGTGGAGTTCTTTTAGGTTTGTCTGCATTAGCAGATTTCTCTTCGGCATTCTCCTCTACCTCTTCGTTGTTTTCTTCCACGTCGTCAACGATAACTTGGTCTTGTTCATTTTCATTCATAAATGATAAGAATTATTTCACTTTTTAGGATGTGAGAACCATGTTGTTAAATTCATTTTTGGGAGGAATGATAACCATGCATTCAATTTTGATAACGAGATTGAGAACTCGTAGCAACTACCCTCCACACCTGTAACTTATGGTTGACGTACCTACCGTGTTCGTGTTGCTGTAATCAATTAAGAGTCCACGCTGAAACTCAATATCAAAGTGATACGACCCTTCCGTTGGTGAAGTTGGAAACTCTGCCAAGATAAGGGAAGATGTGGCGGCTGAAACTCTTAATGTGTTGTCCGTAGTAGTAGCGTCATAGATGGTAAGTGTGCCAGTGTTTGCGTTTAAGAAATTCACTGAACCTAATACTCCAGTGGTAGAACTTGCCATACCTAATCTTGCTGGACACAAGTTAGCTCCATCAGCTACCTGTGGTGTGGTGGTGGCTTGATATTGGTCGCCCACTCTCACACTTGCGTTTACTTGCCACGGATTCTGCCAAATAATCGAGAATACCCCGATTACAGTAAGAAGAATGGCAAGAGCTAATATATTTTTATAATTTAATGTCATGTTATTCTGCTTTGTTAATGTTTTCTACTTCTTCTGGCTCTGGCTTCCTTAATTCTGAAAGCTCCTTGAAACCAGACTCGACCAACTGAACCGCGTATGTCAAAGCCCGAAGGTTCTGCCCCAATTCCTCGTCCGTACGAGGCATACCATTAGGCTGGGTTGCTCCCCACGCAAGATTCAGAGCAAAGTTCACTGTTCCCTTATGCTCTCCGCCTTTTTCAACTACCCCCTGCTTATAGCAAACTGCCAATATGTACTTCTTCAGAGCGTTAAAAGCAATAGTGTCTGCACATAATTGGATAATCTTGTCTTGCTCTATTTCGTTTAATATCTCTCTTGAGATGTCTTGTGTGTTCATGGTTTTATTTTTAAGCTGATGTTAATTCTCGTGGCTGTAATTGTGGCTGTTGTTGGATTGGTTGAGGTGGGGCTTTCCCAAAATTTATCTGATTCATTCCTCCTGCCTCTAGTACTTGGTTCAGGAGATTTGCCAATTCAGGACTAGCTTGTAACGCTTGAATTGCTCCCGGGGTAAACAAAGTCCTAAATACACTGTTAAGTTTAGACACTATTTCAACCATATTCTTCTGCTTCCCCACAATGTTTATCTCTACGTCAAGTGCCAAGTTCGCAAACTCATCTTTAATAATTTCAATAAATCTCTTTTCTCCACCTTTCATAAACTCTTCTTTGACACTTTCTCTGAATTGGTCAGCTTCCCCTTGCGTGAGTATCTTTCCTGAAAGTACCATTCTTTTAATTCTCCCGTTGGCTTCTTTTATAGCCGTCTTTTCAGCTATGTCTTGAAGTTCGTCTAAAGTAAGGTCGTCTAGCCACTTGTTGCTCTTTTGTAGTTCTGCGGAAAGGTGGGGCAATACCCAGTCTCGGTAAACTCCAGCCCAAAATACAGCAATCTTCCCTCTTCGGTATTCGTGTATTCCTTGTCCTTGTGAAGTAACGATTTCAGTTGTGCCAAGTGGCGTGCCTGATACTGGATTCAGTCCAAGCGCAGGGTCAGAAGCAGCTCCGATAGTTCTAGCAACCTGCTCCCATTTATTCACCGCGTTATCAAAATGAGTTTTGTTGATTGGCTGTAAGACAAGTTGGTCAAGTGTGCCGTCTCCATCTAGGTCAATAATCTGCCCTTGCTTCATATTGGAGAAGTTGTTGAGAGAAGCTATCTTTTTCTTATTAGTCTTCAAAAGAATCTTAGCTGTTGCTTCCAACATTTGCTGAAGGTGGAAGGTATCATTATTTGCCCAAATTTGGGGGTGGAACAATTCTTCAATTCCTCCCCGTCCACATGTTCTACCGAAAATAGGGTCTCTTAACAATGCCTTAAATATTGGCTTTGGTTCTTTACCCTTAAATAAAGTGACACCCACTTTAGACTTGTCTGTCGGTGAGATATAATATGTAACGATATGGATTTGTGGGGAGTATTTGCCTGTGTCTTCCCACTCTTCACCTAGTTTTTCAGAACCAAGCCAACTTTCTGGGAACATTCCGTGCAATTCGTAGACTTCCACATACTTACTCGGAGTTTTGGTAACATCCCCAGTTGCTCCTTGCGCGTCTTGAGTAAAACGAGCCATTAAAATAGTTTTGTCTATCTCCGTAGCTTTCCACTTACCCTTGAACTCAAGTAGTTCTCCGATGGAATAATTATGTTTTAAGCATATCGGCCCAGCCATTATGTTTGTCTGGTCACAGAAAGCTATTTGTTGTAATTGGACAACCTCTGGCCTTACTTCGTTGACATTTTTAAGTAGGGCTAGTCCATAGTCAAAATAAGATTCTACAGACTCATCTATAGCGGTATCTATTCCATTATCTTTAGCCCACCTATCATGTTTCTTTCTTGCTACAAAAGACTTGTGATAGTTTTCAGCGTTATCCACGTAAATTTGAACATCTTTAACGTCAAAACCCTCTACACGCACATTTACATTTCTGATGGGTAGGATTATTTGATTAAAAGGTCTTGTGTAATCTTGAGGGCCTTTATAAAAGCGAGAATTCAGAAGAGTAAAAGAGCGGTCAATGTGGTCAAAAAAATTCCAGTCTCTCCAGTTTGACGCTAATGGCACTCGTGCAGTTCTAAAATTAGTTTCTTCTTCAAGAATATATTGGTAGATACTAGGTATTTTTTCAGCTACCTCATTCATAGTTTTATTTCAAACCCTCTTCAAGTTTAGCAGCGAAAACTGCTAAATAACTGGGTTTAAGCGATATTGCATTGAAAGTTCTGCGAGCTTCTGGTGTGTGTAGGACTCTCATCATTTCATTCTCGCCTTTAGAATATTTAATAATTGCAATGGTCTTTGCTCCTAAAGGAAAAACGGGACTTTCCACAAACTTTGTCAAAGCTGTTTCCAAATCTTTAGCATCAGTCTTGAACTCTATGTCGTTGACTTTAACTTCTAGGTGATAAGGTAATTTACTTTTTACTGGGACTTTTTCAACCGCACCGAGATTTACTATTTTCTTTATTTTCTTTTTCATTATTTTTTATATTTCTTTATTAACTTTTTTTCGACTAAATTAAAAGGGACGGAAAAGCACTTAGCTCGTCCGCCCCAGTCTCTCTGTTGGCGTTAGTTATTAACTTTTAAATAAAGTATACAACTTTTTTCTTGTCAAGGCAAATTGTTGATAACTATTTTCTGCGTTCTTTCCACAAAATAGTGGTCAGGTTTTCCGTTTTGGTCTTTGACAACCCTCACAACCTCAAAAGGTTTAAGCTCACGCAGTATCTCTATGATTTTTTGTTCGGCAGATGAAAGAATCATTTTATAAAATCATAATGCTTCTTAGTTAATTCGTGCCACTCACCAAACAATTTATAATCTTCAGTCAATTCTTCCCCCTTTTTAATATCCTCAATAGTCGTAAAACCCTTAGTATTAGGATTATCAGAGTGGTTCATCCAAGAACGAATATCTTGTACAGAGTTAGGAGAAACAAATATAATTTTCTCCCTCATAATTGTTTTGTCTAATATTAAATTTCTTATTTCAGGGAGTATTTGATTAAACTCTACTTCATCCATTTGAAATAGCGGATATTTCTCCATAAAAGAATAGGCATCATAATCAGTAAAAGCAGTCCCCTTTAGAATATCTCTAATGGCTATTACACCAATCCCATGAATTTTAGAAAATCCAAGAGTTGCCCAGACTGTTTTATTTAAATATTCAGCATTCATTACTCACTTGGGTTAGTTGCTAAATCTTCTTGGGTTGCTCCTACTTCAATATACGGACTACGTTCTTCAGTCGCCTCCGCCAAGTCTTTCATTTGCCAAGAAATAGCGGCGGCTGTCAATAAGTCAAAGTGTCTTGTAACCGTTGTAACATCTCTAGGGTCGGGTTGTCTGTCTATCAGGTCATTTCTAGTATATGCTTTCGCTTCTTTGATTAAATCCAAGTCGTTTAAGGCGACAAGTCCATCATTCACCGCCTTTCTGTAGTCAGCCATCATTTGACTTTTAGTAAGCGAGTTAGTTTCCCATCCTAAAATATAATTAGGTTTGACAATATGAATGGTCTTAGCGGTCTTTCCTTTAATAGATTTATAAATTTTAGCACCCAGTTGTTTAGCTTTAAGTATGGTTTGGTCAAATTTATTGTTTTCAGGGGCTACTAAACAGCTTCCAAAGTGATTGGCTTCATCATTTATCTCATCTCCAAATGCTTCTGGTGCAATAGTGTTTGAATGATACGTTGCTACTACTTGAGCAGGTATAGTACTGAAGTCGTGAAAAACAGAAGCCGAACTGTCTAGTCCTACTCCACCTGCGACATCATGCCCCCCTGCGTATCTGTGAGAGGGGTTGTATTCTCTGTAAATCTTAAAACCTGATATTTCTTTAATGGGTTGCCTAACATCCATTTTATCAAGAATTTCTCTATCAAAATAAATATCTTTCGAAGCATCGGGTTTACAGAGATATTCCCCTTCATAATCGTCCGCTTCTTTTTGTATAAGTTTTATATCTTCAAGGGTGTATCTGTCTTTCCAAGTCGGTTCTCCGTTCTCAATAATGGGAATGATAAGTTTATGCTCTAACTTCTCCACTAACTTATGAACATTGCCTTGCTCTGATAAATAGTTCGCTAGATAAATTGCACCTCCACCCCTTGCCAGTCCAGTTCTTGCTTCTTCCATTGTGTCCCAAATTGATTTGCTTATTACAGCCGACCTTAGCGTCAGTCTATCTTCAAAATCATCAAAAATAATAATATCTGGCCTTGCTTCGTCTTGCACATCGCCTCGCTGTGAGCTTCCTATGGTCCCAGCTTGCACCTTAATACCCGTGGCGGTGGTAAACCCAGACATTGTTTCCTCTCTTTTAAGGAGAGACTTCTTGAAAGTATCGGGATATATTTCGCTTACTGTGATAAGTAAATTGTATATGTCGGTAGTGAATTGTGAGCTATTGGACGCTTCTCTACATAAAACTTTAATATATTTCCTTTGTTTTGACTTGTCATTTAGAATAGCAAAAACTAGGAAGAGTTTTGTTTTGGTGGTTTTACTTCCTCCTCTGAAAGTTATATCTAAGAACGAGTTAATCTTCCCTTGCCATATTTCAGCGTTGTGTTTATCTATTTGCTTATGAAACAGAGCATCCTCTGATGTAAAGAACTTAGGATAGAACCTTCTGGCAAAAAGGTTAAATCTAAATACTGTCTCCTCTATTGTAGAGGTATTATCAAAGGAGAAAAACTCTCTAGGATTAGTTTTAATTAACTCTTGAATCTCCAAGATAGTTTCTGACAAGTTTGTTTGCTTTTTGTTTTGTTTCTTCATTTTCTATTTCATAAGTAACCACAGAGTTATCCCTCATATCAGTTACGTTCTTAGCTGTGAAGATAGCAAATGCAGGCGGAGCAGCACCAGCCAGACCTAGATTTATAAGAAACTCCTTTTGTAGTTCTTTGGCTTCTTTATAGGCATTGCAAAACTTTTTAATTCCTTGCGCAATTTTAATAGCTTCCTTTTCAGTTCTCCCTGCAGACATTTGAGATTCAATAGCTTTTTCTAAGTCTAAGTCTTCTCCTTTTTCAGCCCACCGCCAAATAGTCGAGTAATCTACTTTTATCTCTCTTGAAAACCTATAAAGCGTGGGCATTTTGTTAGGAATAAGGCGATATTTAACGCTTTTTTTCTTAATACCACCACCCTTAAAACTCTCCGTAGAACTTTCAGCCACTACTTGTTTATAGGGTTCAATATCAAAGAACTTTATTATCTTTTCTATGTATTCTGGTTTAAATTTTATAGGACGCACCATTTTCTTACATTATAAAACATTCTCAACTTTTAATAAAGCCTCGCAGTAAGTCTTATCAACAGGAACACAGGCGGTCATTCTTGTTTAGATTCAAACATACTTTGTAAATGTGCTGGTGGGGAAGCGAAGTGTATACACTCGGTTCAGTTTCGCCCAACCTAAATGTTTTTGTACTGATTTGTTCCCCCCCAACAGAACACTTACTACAGCTTAACAGAGGCGAGTGGGCAACAAATTACTGGATACCTTCTTTATTTTCAGATTTTTTAATCCAGTTACAATTGGCACAAAGTAATTGAACACCACTTTTATTCAATTTATCTGTATAAAACTCAGACAAAAATTTTGTCTTTTTACATTTGGTACAAACCCTTTCCATAGAGTAATTATACATTTCTACGCCACCACTCGCCACTATTAAGCTGATGAGATTGACTGAAAGGGAGCGGCGATTGATAGACGCTAGTGCTCGTCAGCTTTCTACTATCCTCGTACTCTCCCCTCCCAATCAACCTCTTACTTTTTGAAAAGGACTAAATACACTTATGAGCAGAGTACACAACACTAGCTAACTCCGTTCGTAGAGGAACAACTAAGATGCAGAACTCTACAAGTGGCCGATTATAGGTTCACGGCGTAATATAATTACGTTTGTGGTCAAGAAGTTCCTATGCTTCAGATAACTCCACAAACGCCTAGTACCTTAACACAGGGCGTGTCAGTCTGACTTAATGTTGTGTGCTTTACCCACAAATATATTTTTGAAAAGAACTCTTGTGCGGGATTTTATTTCTTTGCTAAGCGCGACTTAACCTCAAAAATAATTAGCCCGCACAAAAACCCTCTTCCCTTAATTGACAATTACTTGACGATTGATTTTAGAATCTTCCCTTATTCATCAAAAGGCTCTAAATCCATTAGACAAGCCCAACATTCCTTATTTTCTCCATTTATATAACCATGTCTTTGACAAATACTGTACTTAGGTAAGTTCTTTAATGAGTAAATTGTAGAGTTTTTATAATCTTTTTTCCCACATTTACACCTTAAATCATAGTAAACCCAAGACGCACTACCTGACTTAATAGGCACATCGTAAATATGCTCGCCTTTTGTTATTCTACAAGGCTTACTACCGCCAAAACGCTTATTTCTTAATTCCTCTTGGAATTTAAGAGCTTTTTCACGTCTTGCTATTTTTCTTTCTAATTCTCTTGGTTTCATTTCATCTCTCTTTGTAAACCTTTTGAAAAGAACTGACGAGAGATTTACGACATCCTTCCAACCCTGTGTCGCACGCTTTGGGTAGCGGTTTTTCAACATCTCTCGACAATCCTCTTCCCTTATTCGCAAATCGCTCAAAACTAATCACAACAGGCTCTTTCCACTACATTTCTTGCCTTTGTAGCTCGAATTTTTTGAGCAATTAGTTTGAGTGAATTCAAACTGCTCTCATCACTTTCGCAATGAGCGACTTACGAACAAGGATTTTCAAAGAACTATAAAATCTTTAATCTCTTTTATCTCATCTGCCACTTTATTCACCGCATTTACCAACTCAATCAATATGTCGTGGTCTGTCTTTATTGATTTTTTGTTTTTGATTGATATTTTGTTCATTCTCTAATCTCTATATCTTAACAAATAAGTGAGGGGAAGTAAAGGGGAGAGTGTTGATAAGTCTGGCAACCATTGGTATACCAAATGGCAACCAATTCTTGTCCACAGGCTACCTATTTGACAAATAACAAGGGTTTGCTTTAATTTAACTATGCTTCAATGGAATGGAAAACAGAATACAAATCTTTGCGTTTTGTTTTCCATTGAAGCGGAACATAAAACCTGCCATTAACTTGGTGGGTTTTTTGTATTAAAAATCACTTAACAAGCCTAAACAAGGATGTGATAAGGCTTTACCAAGTGTACATAAAGACTGATTGTAGGTTTCCTTGTAGTCATTACTGAGAAGGTGACTCTAAAGAATTTGAGAAAGGTCTTAGATAATCGGGCTTCCGTTTAAGACACTGGCAGTTTTTCTCAAAAAAAACCGAAGCAACAAAGAAACTTCTACGAGAGGTAAAACAGATAATCCTCTTGGTGCGGAACTTAAACTAACTCCATACCGAATGAAGTAAATAAATTCCTACAATCAATTGCAAACGCCTCAAAAGGGTGGCTTCTCTTGCATTTCTTTCCTTCTCCTCCCGAATAAAGTTAAGAGAAGAAGAGAATAGCAGTAAGAGAGATATAAATTCAAGTATTAAATAAAATCAACGTTTCTTAACGAAAGGGTTATCTTTTTTTGGAAATTGAATGTCTAAAGCGTGCCAAAATGCTGCACCAAATGGAACTCCACGTTTTTGTGCCTGTTCACAATCAGATTTAAGGAAATAAAGGTCTTTAACATTTAAGTGAGAAACAAAGTACGCAACACGGCTTTCGTTGTAACCACGCATGCCTTTAACAAGTTTATTAAGCTCATTAGCAAAATACCTTAGTAGTTCTCCTCTCTCTGTGATACGAGTTTTAGGTGGAATCTTATAATCTCCAAAAAGGTCTTTTATTGGTTTCATTAAAATATACTCTTTTGAATCTCTATAGGATTGATTGCTAGGTCTAGGATATGTTTTGCCACTTCTGGTTCTACACAGTTTCTTAAAATAGTTCTTTTGTTTGGTATATTGTACTTTGATAGGTCAAAACCTTTTAATTTTTGCATTGTTTCTATTGTTTCCCCTTTTCCCATTCCTCGACCTTCTCCTTTAAAGTCTCTAACTATAAAATTAGTCCAAAAATAGTGTTTTGCAATATTATTTGGCTTGATGAGTGGCTCATAATACCCCACTACGTTTTCTACACACCATTTTCCCTTAAAAAAGTGAGTCAGTAGGATTATTTCTTGATATAACTCCATTTTTGGATAACGAGGCTTTATACCCCCCCCGTTTGCTTTCTGCTTTGCCATTTTTTCTGTATCTTCTTCGTAGGGAGATAGGTGGTTAGCAACATTCATTGAGGTATGGGATTGGCAAGGTGGAGAACTCCAAATAAAATCAAATTCGTGATAATGCTCTAGTAAATACTGATGAGCATCTGCCACAATCACCTTATCGTTAGGAAAAAAGTCTTGATATATTTTGGCGATTTTTGGGTCATATTCAATAGCCGTAATCTCATGTGAGTCGCCCCACAACTTTCGATTCCCTCCAATTCCCGCATAAAGATTTAAGATTTTCATAACAATTTCTTCTGTAACTCTCTCTTGAAAGGCTGTGGTTCATACTCCAACTGCTTAATCTGATAATTTTGAGATAAAACTTTGCCATCGGAATAATCAAAACCTCTGTAATCCTCGTTCTCGCTTTGTAACATTTGCTCTTTTTTCATTTGGGTAAATTCCTTTGGGCATACTATTTCTTTTCTCTATTCCAATAAGGACTTTTGCATTTAGGACAAATTATTGGCTTAATTTCTTTGCGTGGTATCCACCCATGATTACAACGTAAACATTTATATTTTGGTAATTTCATATTATATAGTATATACCTATAAGTAATATAAGTCAACAGTTTCAGTGCCTCTTGCGAAGGGGCCACCATGTCAAACTTCTACTATTCTCAAATATCATAATATCTCTCGTCACTTCACAACCAACTCCGTCTTTGTGTTCCTCAATGCAATTACAAGGGGTTTCAATTAGCTTTTTAAGTAGATTAGTAGTTTGTTCAATTCGTCTGTGATTCACATCGTAAATTTTCACCAATCTAAATTCAGGATGTTCGTTTAAGAATTTATCGTGGATGTGAGGAGGAGGGGTCATAGTTTTTTAATTTCAACTAGATAATCTATATAGTTTTCAGGGCCTCCGTTTGGAAAGATAGTGTCTCGCCAATATTCGTAGTTCGTTGGATTAAGTAATTCAGTCTTATATCCCTGCTCCGACATCCAATCTAGGATGGGTTCTAGGTAGCCTACGAGCCCCCCACGCGTACTTTTACCCACTTTATGGGCTTTACCTTTAATCAGTACCATCTCCCCATTAAATTCGCATTTCAACCATTCGTGAATTTGAGCCAAGTCTTCAGGGTTAGTATGGTGCATACCTTCTTGATAATAGGCGATTAAAGGTATTACAGCTCCATGATAATATCTTCGCTGTTTAGAACTTTCGGGAGTTATAGGCGTAATTTCCAAACGTATGCCATCGTTTTTCCTCAAAAAGTCTTTGAACCTAGAACGATTAAATTGCGAGCCAAGTGAAAACTCTCCATTTTTTGAGTAAGCGTTAAATTTCATCTTTATAAATTATCCCATCTGGAAAATAGTAGTCTATTGCTTTGATGAGAATTTCCCTACCCTCTTTAGTGTCGGGTAAGTACACATTCAATTTCTTTGTTTCTTTTTCGGCCATATTACATTTCGTTAAATTTCTTATCGGCAGTTTCATCGTCAATTTCAACGATTCCTTCTCCCTCATGCTCATCTTCATCAACCTCAACTGATTCCCCGTCTGAAATAGCAGAAACTTCAACGTAATTCTTCATACCCTGTTTTTTCATTTCAAGGATAACTTCTTCACCTTCCTTGATTTCTGCGAGTCTTTGGACTAGGTATGATAATTCTCCATTTTTATCTTTGAGTTTAGTATCGTATTGTTTCTTCTCGCCATTTTCTTCAACAATATATCTCACATACTCAACTTCCTTTCCAGCTGTGGGGTCATTTTTGCGTACAATCTTATCCTCTAAAATCTTGACTCTATGTGACCCTGTGGGCTTGACTCCGCCTTTTGGTTGTTTAACTCCAAGTCGTAACTTTGGAAGAATCCCAGCCCTATGCAATAGTTCGTTGCTTATTTTCATTTAATTTTTTTCTTAAATTTTTAACAGTTTCTTTAACTTCCTCTTTCTTTTCATCTTTAGAACTCTCAAACACAATATCTTCGGTTACAAGTGCGGGAGATAGAATTATTGGGTAATCTTTTTTACTTGGTTTTTCTTCTCCATGTTCATTTTCCCATATTTGACGTGCTGCAAGAAACAATTTGAACTTATCGTCAATCTCCGTAAATTTATACATGTTCTTGTTACGTCTATACCCCAATTGTAGGACTGCTAATTTGATACCTGAAACATCAAGATTTTGTATGTGATTTTCTGCATTTGCGATAGTCTGTTTGTAAGCAGAAATCTGTAATTCATATTCAGGCCAGATATATTGCCCTGTTTTGAAGTCAACAATCCATACTTCCCCCTCAATTTCACAAATATAATCAACTGTTCCTGCATATCCATATTTGTTTGAAAATACAGTATATTCCCAAGTTATAGTTTTTGGTTTTACAGAATCAAACCAAGACTTAAAAGAAAGGATAGCGTCACATTCTTCAAGTGTTAATTCCTCTTCTTGCCCTGTTCCTTTGTTGATATATTTTGAATCAATACGAACTTCTTTACCTGAAAGAATATCGCCTATAGCTAAATGAATTTTAGAACCCTTATTACCTGCCGCTTGTTTGATTGCTTCCGATTCGTCCCAGCCTTTTTCAGCAAGCCATTTGTAGAAAGGAATACCTTTCGGATATGAGCCTGAAATCCAAGTAACAGACGGAACGTGCTGTATGATAGGTAGACCTGTTATTTCGTCTTTACTATCTCGTAAATACCATCTTTCGTCTGCAATAGTAACTTGAACAATACCTCTTTTCTCATCTACATTTCTGATTTCTTTTTTCATTATTGTTTTAAAATTTGATAATCTCTAAATTGCTTTGGATTTCCTAAATACACAGGTTCTCTATCCATAATTATTATTTAATTCTAATCCCCCTATAACCACTTGTCTTACGAATCCGACCTTTTCTTACCAAACTGTCAACTAATTGTGAAGCCCTCATTTTCGTAAATCCAAATTTCATGGCTATTTCCCGTAACATCGGAGAATAATTATTGTCTGAAATGTAGCCTAAGATATAGGCAAGAACTTCATCTTCACGGGCGGTTAAATTAGTCATCGTATGTTTCGTCTTTTTCTTCATCTTGTTCAATAAGTTCTTCTAATGCGTTTGACCTTTCGGCT